>CAZPPB010000061.1:0-20527 GCA_964588355.1 uncultured Spirochaetaceae bacterium
ACCTACCAAACCTCTAAGACTATAATAACAGCGGTAGGAATTGTCAATCAATGTGCATCCCTCTCGATTTCCCCTTCTGGAACGGCAAACGGATATACCTTGTGCGCACCATGATATAGTCTGTACGAACAGTCCCGATTACGGAGATACGGAGATCCGCTTGAAACCATCCTTCACGGATGCCTTTGTTAACCAGATCAAATCGGCCCTCTGTATGCTGGCTCGGTGCATCAGCAGCTGCCCGGAAACACAGAGGAACCAACCGCACGGTGACGACCCGTTTTCTCAGGTTGTCTTTCATACGCTTTTCTTTATAGAAAAGTGCGAAGCAACTCTGCAAGCCGAATATCCGATTGTAGAAAGCCCCCGGGCAAATCCCCACCCACCGGAGAGGACTGCCGCCCTCAGGAACGCGAGACCATCGTCGTAGTCACCTAATCCCCGCCGTCTATTAGTGATATTATCCGCTCCAGGTCTTCCATCGAGTAGTAGAAAATTTCGATTCTGCCCTTCGTATGTCCGCCGCGAATGCTGACTTTTGTGCCGAGCCGTTCGATCAGTTGTTCTTCCAGGGAGCGGAGTTCGGGCGATTTGGCGGGCTTGTTGGAACGCTGCGGATTGACCTTGCTCCCGTGCTGTTCCAGGCTCCTGGCCGCCTCCCTCTCCACTTCCCGTACCGACAGCTCCTGTTCGAGGGCACGTCGAAACAGAGCCTTCTGGGCAGCGTTGTCTTGGACAGAGAGCAGTGCCCGGGCATGCCCCGCGGAGATTCGTCCTTTGTCGAGCGCCTCTAGTATCTCATCGGGGAGCCTCAGCAGTCGCAGGCTGTTGGCCACGGTGGCACGGTTTTTGCCGACCCGTTGTGCGACTTCCTCCTGGGTCAGGCTTCCGATTTCGATCAGGGTTTTGTACCCTTGAGCTTCCTCCACCGCAGAAAGATCCTCCCGCTGAAGATTCTCAATCAGGGCAATTTCTGTTTTCTCGAGCTCGGAGAAGCTTCGTATCAGAACCGGAATCTCCATCAACCCGGCCATCTTGGCCGCCCGGAAGCGGCGCTCTCCCGCCACAACTGTATACTCGTCACCACCAGCGGATTGTACCAGAATCGGCTGAAGTATACCCTTGCTCCGGATCGAACGTGCCAGCTCGTCCAAAGCATCCGCGGGAAAATTCTTCCTGGGTTGATGGCCGCTGATCCTAATCATTCCTATGGGAACCATGGTTATCGATGAGGAACCTTCCACCTCTGCAGACAGCAGGGCGTCGATACCTCTGCCGAGAGCTCGTTTAGACATTTTCCATTACCTCTTGAGCTAATCGTCTATAGCTGAGAGCGCCGATACACTCCGGGTCGTATTGGTTGATAGGTTTGGCATAGGATGGGGCTTCACTCAGGCGCACGTTACGGGGAATGATCGTGGTGAATACCTTCTCCTTGAAATACCCGCTCACCTCTTTCACCACCTCATTGGCCAACCGGGTCCTAGAGTCAAACATGGTAAAGAGGATCCCGCCAATTTTCAAGCCGGGATTCAGCCGCTGCTGAACCCGCTGGATCGTCTTCAACAACTTGCTCAATCCCTCCATCGCGAAGTACTCGCACTGGAGTGGAATGATGACCGAGTCCGCCGCTACCAATCCGTTGACGGTGAGCAGACCGAGGGAGGGAGGACAGTCTACGAACAGATAGTCAAAATCGCTTCGAGTCGTTTCGATCGCTTTTTTCAGCAAATATTCTCGACCTGGTTTGTTGATCAGCTCCACGGTTGCGCCTGTCAGATGTATACTGGAGGCGATGACGTGCAGTCCCGGTGTCCGGGTTTCCTGGATGACCTCCCTGGGCCGACTTTTATTGATCAAAAGCTCGTAGATACCCCGTCCCCTGCCGTCTATTCCCAGGCTGGAAGAAGAGTTGGCTTGAGGATCGAAATCGATCAACAAAACCCGTTTTCCGGCTTCAGCCAGGTAGGCTCCAAGGTTCACGGCGGTGGTTGTTTTTCCCACACCGCCTTTCTGATTTGCGAATACTACAGTTTTTCCCATTATCGGTTAGACCGCCGATGTTTCACGTGGAACATTCCCGTTTTGAACGAATCAGGCTTCTTTGGCTGCCCGAGCAACGGCAACCAACAGATCCGGTTTTTTGATGTTCACGATGTGTACACCGATCGCTGATCTACCCAGAACGGGTATTTCTTTCAAACGCAGCTTTATCGTATTTCCCTGAGAAGTTATACAAACCAGATCATCCTTTTTTTGAACCGTAAGAACCCCGACCAGCTCTCCTGTTTTCGTTGATACTTTATAACATGTCTGCCCGCGGGTTCCCCGACCGTGGGGACTGAAGTTGTCAAACTCGGTTCTCTTTCCGTACCCGTGCTCCGTTATCAGAAAGAGATCCGCTCCCTTACGAACCGCCGCTACACCGGCCACCTCGTCCTCCTTGCTCAAGCGGATACCGATCACCCCCCGGGACGACCTTCCCATGGGCCGAACCGAATCCTCGCTGAAGCGCAAGGCCAGGCCCTGTCGGGTCACCGAGACCACATCGTCTTCTCCCCCGGTTAACATAGCTCCGATCAGCCGGTCACCCTTATCCAACTTGATCGCCACGATCCCCCGTGTGCGGGCATTGGAGAAATCCGAAGTCTGAACTTTTTTAACGATCCCCTTGAGGGTCATCATGAAGAAGTACTTGTCGTCGCTGAAATCCTTCAGGGAGACCACGGCGGCGATCTCCTCGTTATTGGAGATGGCAAGAAGCGTCTTGATGCTCTGTCCCCTCGAGGCCCTCGAGGCTTCCGGGATTTCGTGTACCTTCAACCAGTAAGCCTTACCTTCGCTGGTAACGAACATGATGTAATCATGGGTGGAGGCGATGAACAGATGCTCGACGAAATCCGTATCCGTGAGACGGGTCGACGAGGACCCCTTCCCGCCCCTTCCCTGTCTCCTGTAGGCCGACACAGGCACCCGCTTGATCAGACTCTTGTTGGAGATCAGGATCACCATATCCTCTTTGGCGATCAGATCTTCGATGTTGAACTCCTGAACTTCTTCTGCAATGACCTCCGTTCGCCGCTCATCCCCGTAGGTCTTGGCCAGCTCCTGGGTTTCCTCTTTCACAACGCCGAGTATCTTTTTCTCACTGGCCAGAAGGCTCTTTAAATATTTTATCTTCTCCAGTACTTCCCGCAGCTCATCGAGGATCTTCCTGGTCTCCAGGCTGGTGAGCTTCTGCAGGCGCATGTCCAAAATCGCCTGGGCCTGTACCTCGGATAGCTTGAAACGCTGCATCAAATTCTGGCGAGCCGTATTTACATTTTGAGATTTCTTGATGACTGCGATGACCTCATCGATGTTCTCCAGAGCAATCTTCAACCCTTCGAGTATATGAGCCCTCTCCTCGGCTTTTCTCAACTCGTACTTGGCCCGGCGGATGACGACATCTTTGCGGTGATCGATGAAGTAATCGATCATTTCTCTGAGGGACAGTTCCCTGGGTCGTCCGTTTACCAGCGCCAAATTGATTACGCCGAAGTTCAGCTGCAACTGGGTGTGGGTAAACAGTTGGTTGAGCACAACCTTGGGGATCGCCCCCCGGCGCAGTTCGATGACGATGCGCATGCCGTTCCGGTCCGATTCGTCCCGCAGGTCACTGATCCCGTCGATTTTCCGATTCTTGACCAGATCAGCGATGCGGACGATCAGGTTTGACTTGTTGACCTGATAAGGAATCTCGGTGACGATGAGCCGGTCCTTGCCGGATTCCGCCGTCTCGAGGCTGATTCGTGCCCGCACAACAATCTTGCCTCTTCCGGTTTTGTAGGCATCCAGTATTCCCTGGGTCCCGAAGATCATCCCGCCAGTGGGAAAATCCGGTCCTTTGACGATCCCGCACAGCTCCCTGAAGGAGAGTTTTGGTTTGTCTATCACCGCCACTATGGCATTGGCGATTTCCACGAGATTATGGGGAGGTATATTCGTGGCCATTCCCACGGCGATGCCGCTGCCGCCGTTGACCAGCAGAAAGGGAAGCGCACCGGGCAGTACAACGGGTTCCCGCATCGAGTCATCGTAGTTCGCCTGGAAATCGACGGTTTCTTTGTTGATGTCGCTGAGCATGACTTCGGCCAACCGCGCCATCCTGGCCTCGGTATAGCGCATTGCAGCCGGTGGATCACCGTCGACGGACCCGAAGTTTCCCTGCCCGTCAACAACCGGATAGCGCAGAGAGAAATCCTGAGCAAGACGGACAAGGGCATCGTAGATCGATTGATCTCCATGAGGATGATATTTGCCCAGGACATCTCCGACTACCCGTCCCACCTTCTTGTAGGGGCGATCGTGTCGCAGGCCCATTTCATCCATTGAGTAGAGAATCCGCCGATGTACTGGTTTCAGCCCGTCCCGCACGTCCGGAAGGGCACGGCTGACAATGACGGACATTGCATAGTTGAGATACGATTCCCGGACTTCATCTTCAATCGCGACAGGAATAACCTGTCCTGTGCTTTTAGCCACTATTGATCTCCTCTATGTTCTAACGGCTGGTAGGATATCTGCTCGGAAGTAACAACAATGGGTATTCTATCTAGACATCCAGATTTGAAACCGCCAGGGCGTTTTCTTCTATGAACCGTCTTCTGGGCTCCACCGCATCTCCCATCAGGGTCGTGAAAATCTCTTCCGCTTCTACCGCGTCCTCCAGGGTAATCCGAACGATATTCCGCTGATCCGGATCCATGGTCGTTTCCCATAGTTGATCCGGATTCATCTCTCCGAGTCCTTTGTAGCGCTGAATGTTTATCGATTTCGAATCCTTGCTGTACTTTTTCAGTATCTTATCCCGCTCCGCGTCGTTGTAAACGTAGAAGGTCTCTTTTCCCACCGCGATTTTGTACAACGGCGGCATCGCGATATACACATGTCCCTTTTCTACGAGCTCCTGCATGTAGCGGAAAAAGAAGGTCAACAGCAGCGTTCGAATGTGAGATCCATCTACGTCCGCGTCCGCCATGATGATGACTTTGTGATAACGCAGCCGATCCAGATCGAAGCTGCTTCCCGCGCTGGTACCGAGGGTTGAAACAATCGGCATCAGCTTTTCGTTGGACAGAACTTTGTCGATTCGGGTTTTCTCGACATTGAGCATCTTCCCCCACAGCGGAAGAATAGCTTGAAACTGACGGTCTCTGCCCAGCTTGGCACTGCCTCCCGCGGAATCTCCCTCTACGATGTACAGCTCACATTTCGTCGGATCCTGCTCGGAACAGTCGGCTAGTTTTCCGGGCAAATCTGCGGATTCCAGAAAGCTCTTCCTCCTGGTTAACTCACGAGCTCTTCTGGCTGCGGCCCGGGCCTTGGCTGCCATTATACATTTGTCGAGGATACTCCGAACAACCGAGGGATTCTCTTCGAAAAATGCGGTGAGCTTTTCATTTACTGTCGACTCGACGATCCCCTTTACCTCGCTGTTGCCGAGTTTTGCTTTGGTCTGTCCCTCGAACTGAGGTTCCGGAAGCTTCACCGATATAATGGCTGACAGACCCTCCCGAACATCATCCCCGCTCAAATTTTCCTCGAGTTTTCGGGTCAGGTTCAGTTTCCTGGCGGCATCGTTCAAACTGCGGGTAAGGGCCGATTTGAATCCAACGAGATGCGTTCCTCCTTCTCGAGTGTTGATATTGTTGGCGAATGAAAACAGCGTCTCGTTGTACCCGTCGTTGTACTGCAGGGCGATTTCCACGATAACCTCGTCTTTCACGGTCTCGAAGTAGACGGGCTCTTTATGGATTGTCTTCTTGCTCTTGTTCAGGTACTCGATAAAAGAACGTACGCCCCCATCGAACTTGAACTTGTGGGACTTTGACTTTGCCGTCCGTTTGTCGACGATGGATATCTCGACGCCCTTGTTCAAAAAGGCAAGTTCTCGAAGTCGGTTGGAAAGCGTATCAAAGCTGTACTGGATCGTCTCGAATACCTTTGGGTCCGCTTTGAAGCGGGTCCTCGTGCCCGTGCTTTCACTTTGACCTGTAATCGAAACCTTCTTTTCCGGCAGCCCTCTCTCATATCGCTGAAAGTAGATCTTCTTGTTCCGATGAACCTCAACCTCACACCACTCGGAAAGCGCGTTTACCACCGAGACCCCAACGCCGTGAAGTCCTCCCGAGACTTTGTAGGTAGCTTTGTCGAACTTACCGCCGGCATGAAGCTTGGTCATCACCACTTCGAGGGCGCTGACTTTCTCTACTGGATGGTTGTCTACGGGGATGCCTCGCCCGTTATCCTCCACGCAGACCACGTCGCCTTTTTCGATAATCACCGATATTGCGCTGCAGTATCCCGCCAGCGTTTCGTCTATTGAATTATCGACGACCTCATACACCAGATGGTGCAGTCCTTCTGGTCCGGTCGTTCCGATATACATGCTCGGCCGTTTTCTTACGTGCTCCATCCCTTTGAGGACCTGTATATGTTGCGCACTGTAACTGTCTTTCATGCAGTAATTCCTGAGCTCTTGAACGCTTTACTCCGATTCACACAAACTCTTCGATTGCAGGGTTTGACGCTTACGTAACTTCAGAGAGACCTTTGATACAATCTGTCGTTTTAGTGACTCGTGTTCTTCTTTATCTAATGTCCCAGCTCTGAGAAAAGTATACAGGAAATATCTCAAAAAAGTAAAGATAATGAGCTTGGATCACTTGCTTTCGCCCGAAAATTGAGCTAAAATAGAAATCTGAGTGCTTGTTATTAAGTTGTGGATAACTTTTCAGCTGTCGGAAAATTTTACTTAACAAATATGAAATAATCGCACTGATATTATTATACGCGCATTTTGTGATATTTATGGTTTAATTGTATATAATATATAGAAATATTGTCGTATGATCCAGAACAATTCTTTCTATATTGGTTATACTCTAATTCATTCTGTAATAAGCAAATCCATCATTTGTGGATAAATTGTTGACAAGTTGAGGATAGATTGGAGGATCTATGAGTGGCGGCGATTGCGGCTACGAAGTGTTTTGGAAGGAGGCTGTCCATCAAATCGGTGAAAAAATAAGCGAGCAGGAGTTCCTGATGTGGTTCCACAACATGGATTACCTCAACTCGGGAGATTCAAACATATTCGTCGCGGTCCCATCGAGCTTTTACAAAGATCAGGTCACCCAGAGATACCTGCCCACCCTGGAGAGCACTCTCTTCGAGCTGTCCGGACAGAACCTGCAGGTGATGTTCAAGGTTCAGAAAACGTCGGCTCAGAAAGAATCGGAAAACAAAGAAGAACGGGCAAAAAGAAGCGGCAAGTCCCCTGCAAAGAAGAAAAGACGACCTCATCCACAGCTCAAACAGGAGTACAACTTCGATCGTTTTGTGCGGGGAGACAACAATGACTTCGCCTACATGGCCTCCTACGCCATTGCAAAAAACCCCGGTAAGGCCTACAACCCCTGCATGATCTACGGGGGCGTAGGTCTCGGCAAAACCCACCTGCTTCAGGCGATCGGCAATCTTACCCACCAGGAGTTCGACAATACCAAGATTTTCTACATCACCGCTGAAACCTTCACCAATGAGTTCATCCTTTCGATCAAGGAAAATACGATTCATCGATTCAAGAACAAGTATCGTTCCGTCGACATGCTGCTCATCGACGACGTACATTTTCTGCCCGGAAAGGTTGAAACCCAGGAAGAGTTGTTCCACACATTTAACGCTCTATATGACGCGAACAAGCAGATGGTCTTTACCAGCGATAGGCCCGTTTCTGAACTGAAAAAGCTGTCAGACCGGCTGAGAAGCAGGTTCGAGAGGGGTCTGAACGTAGACCTTCAGCCTCCAAATTACGAGACACGAATCGCCATTTTGGCGAAAAAGGTCGAGGAAAAAAATGTCGAAATTCCCGATGCGGTGATCGAATTGATCTGTCAGAACATCAAAACCAATGTCCGGGATCTGGAAAAGGCCCTTACCAAGCTCATCGCCTATGCGGAGCTGGTAAACAGAACAATCAGTCTCGAGATCGCCCAGCGTCAATTGAAGGACTTTTTCACGGAGAACGACCACCGGAATGTAACGATCGATCTGATTCAACGCTCAGTTGCGGATTACTTTGCCCTGTCTTTGAACGATTTGAAGGGGAAACGCCGGAGCAAGGCTATCGCCTTCCCGCGTCAGGTGGCCATGTACATTGCCCGCGATCTGACGGAGTACTCGACTACGGAAGTTGGATTGGAGTTCGGCGGGAGAGACCATACCACGGTCATGCATGCCTGCCAGCGGATCGAAGACCGAATGAAGACCGATGCTACCCTGTCCCCCACAATCCAGCACCTGACCAGGACCATCAAAGATTATCGCCCCTGAGGTTAATAATCTGTTGTATCTTTGTAGAAAAGCGGTGCATAATCAACTAACAACTTGAGAACTGTAGATAGGTTGTGGAAAAGGCCTGTCTTGATTCCTTGTGCTTATAGCTATCGGGCAGAAGGAGTTAGAACTGTTATTCACATTTCCACAGTGCCTATTACTCCTACTACTAAACTAGATTATGATAGAGCAAAGGAACAATCCATCGCGATCTTCATTTCAGCTGTAGGGCCTCCAACCTGGAAGGAAGCCCTGCATCGAAGATTGGGATATGCAGTTATGAGTAAAGAGTACAATCTGCAAGGAGACTAAGATGCATTTTGCCTGTGAAAGGGATGTTCTTCTCAAAGAAATTGCCATTGCTCAAGAAATCATATCCTCCCGCAATACCCTCTCGATCCTATCCAATGTTCTTCTCAGTTGCCAGGACAACCTTCTTACGATCAAAGCCACCGACCTGAAGGTTAGTTTTCAAACCCAGATCGAAGTTGAAACCAAGGCATCGGGAAGCATCACCGTGTTTTGTGACAAGCTTTTGGGAATTATTCGTTCCCTTCCGGAGGGAGAACTGGAGATCAAACTCGAAGAAGATCTTATGGTTTCTATTCGCCCGGTTTTTCAAAAGATCGACTTCAACCTCAAGAGCGTTCCTTCGGATAAGTATCCGGAACTCAAAGAAATTCCCGACGAATCGTACTTCGAGGTTTCCCAGAGTGATTTCCTCGATATGATCTCGAAAACTCTGTTTGCTGTTTCCAGCGATGAAACCCGCTACTTCATGAACGGCGTCTATCTGGAAAAGGCCGATAGCGAACTGATGATGGTAGCAACGGACGGGAGACGGCTCAGCTATATCAGCAAGAAAATCGACGGTTCGATTCCCGATTTCAATGGTGTGATTATACCTCCCAAAATCCTGCATCTCATTAAAAAACTCGCGCCGGGAGAGGGCAATCTGTCCTTAGCGGTTGGTGACAACAACCTGTTCGTTCGATTCAACCAGCATAGGGTTTCATCGAACTTGATCGATGCTCAATTCCCGAATTACAAGAGGGTTATTCCGGAAAAACAGGAGCATAGTCTCCTGGTTGAGCGGGACAGTCTGCAGGCCGCCCTGCGGCGGGTATCCCTGCTGGTTGAGGAAAAATCCCGGCGTATTCAACTGGGCATCGAACCTTCCAACCTTATCGTCAATTCCTCCGAAGGGGAGATCGGTAGTGCTACTGAGGAGATCCCCTGCGAGTATGACGGACCGGCTATGACTATTGCGGCCAACTACATGTATTTGCTCGATCCTCTCCGAGAAGCCGCGGAGGAAAAGCTAAGCCTGGAGTTTACAGAGCCGGATAAGGCAATCACCCTCAGGCCGGTACCGGAGAAGGACTATTTCCACATAGTGATGCCCATGCAGGTGGGGTAAGAAAGCTGCTGCGCCCACGATCCTTGCGAGCACCCTGAGCATGGCGTTTGTTTCCTTCGGGTATCATGATTTTCGTAACATCCACAACACCACGTTGGAAATAGATGCTCCTGTGGTCTATTTGGTTGGAGAAAACGGTCAGGGGAAAACCAATTTCATCGAGTCCATCTACCTTCTCTGCTACGGAGCGTCCTTTCGTACGAGAAAGGATGCCAGGCTCATAACCCTGGGGCAGGAGGTCGCTCAGGTGCGGGGAAGATCTCATAGAGCCGGAGGTATCGATCAGGATATTGCCGTAAAAATACCGAAAGAGGGGAAGAAGGAAATTCGGGTCGATGGACGATTGATCAAAGACAGGATGGACCTGATCGAGAACGTCCCTTGCATCGTGTTCGCCCATCAGGATCTCTCCTTCATAACAGGATCTCCCGAAATGGGAAGACGCTTTTTCAACCAGACGTTGAGTCTGTTCGATCCTTTGTTTGTGGGACTCTTGCGCAGTTACGGGAAGTTACTGAAATCCCGCAATATTCTGCTCAAAGACGGAAACAGCAGGCTCCTTCCCGCATACACCAAAAACCTGGCCGAGGTTGGACTTCAGATTCAGAGACGAAGAGAAGGTATCATAGAGGAGTTCAATTCGAGCTTTTCACTGCTGTTTACCAGCATTTCGGATTTGAAGGGGGAAACCTACATTCGTTACCGCTCCTCGTGGCCAAAGGGGATAATGGCCGAAGAGGTCGTGGAGCTCATGGCCAAAAGGCAGCATCGGGATCTGTCCTTTGAAACAACAACGACGGGGCCGCACAGGGACCGTTTTATTCTCATGTACAACGGCAGGGAGTTTTCCCATATCGCCTCCACCGGACAGGTGAGGCTCTGTTCCCTGATACTGCGGGTTGCGCAGGCAAATTTCTTTTCCGGAAAAACCGGTAAAAAGCCTGTCCTGCTTCTGGATGACGTTCTGCTTGAACTGGATGCGATCAAGCGGGAGAGGTTTATAGAGGCGTTGCCCGGGTTCGAGCAAGCTTTCTTCACATTCCTTCCGGACGAGCAATTCCGTAAGTACAGCAGTGATGATACACTGATCTACCGCGTAGTTGACGGAGAGTTTCGACGTGAAAAAAGCGTCTGAAATCCTGGCCCGAGTGCTCGATGAAAAGAACAGGAAGCTCGGCCAGGCCTATTCCTCGATTTTCGGAACCTGGTCACAGATCGTAGGAGAGTCGTTGGCCGAGCATTCCCGTATCTACGAAATTGCCAACAGAAATCTTTTCATAGAAGTGGATCACCCGGGATGGATGCAGCTGCTGCTTATGAAGAAACCTCATATCCTCAGAGCCGTAAAACGAAGGTATCCGGACATGGAAGTCAAAGAGCTCAGGGTCAAAGTCAATCTCAGCTATTCCACGACGGCATCTGAGGAGGCCGAATCCAGGGCTGAGCACAACGAGGGTGAAGTCAAAACCACCGGGGAGCAGTTGAAGGATCTGGACCGAATTTTGTCCTCGGTGACGGAGGAGCAGTTGAGGAGGCGCCTGAGACGTCTGTTCTTGAAAAGCCTCGAAAAGGAGAACTCCGACCGAGGTTGACATCAGGGCCGGAAAATCAGTATAGTATTGCACTGTAGCACTTTCTCGTCCTTACGAGGACGTTTGTGTCATTCCTGAATGTCGAAATATCAGCGTTGACGGATCAACGAAAGGAATCTATAAGACGATGAAACGCACCTATCAGCCGAGCAGAACCAAAAGGAGGCGGAGCTTAGGATTTCGTGCCCGTATGTCTACAAATGGAGGGCGCCAGATACTCAAAAGGAGAAGAAGGAAAGGGCGCGTAAAACTGACAGTCGCGGATGAGAAGAAGCCTTACTAAGACAGAAAGGTTGAGAGGACGGGCCAGTCTACGTAGGGTTTTTACTGAAGCAGCGAAAAACGACCTGAGAGGAATACGGGTCTACTACATCGAAAACAATCTGGATTTGAACAGAATCGCTGTCAGCCCGGTACGTGGTTTCAAGAATGCGGTAGCGAGAAACCGGGAGAAGAGAGTTTGTCGGGAAGCCTATCGTCAGCTGAAACACAAACTGAAAACCGGATACGATCTGGCCTTCGTTCTTTATCCTGGTAAATACAACCTTTCTGACCGGATTCGGCAGCTTGAGGCGATCTTTGAGCGAATTGGTCTAATACAATGAAGTACGTTCTCATCTTTTTCATTACGGTTTACCAAAAATTACTGTCCCCCTGGTTGCCTCCGACCTGCCGTTTCACACCCAGCTGCTCACAGTACGCAAAAGTGGCTTTGAAAAGATACGGTTTGTTTCATGGTACCTTCCTCGCCCTGAAGAGACTGTTCAAGTGCCATCCATTCCACGCGGGGGGTTACGATCCTGTTCCGTAATGGTATTCGCAGATCCGCTTTGACGCGCCGGGACGGGCTGAAGTGCGAGAAAATCAGACAGGAGTTTTTTTAGAGAATTATGGACAAACGAACAATAATTGCCGTCGTGCTCGCTGTTGTGGTGATTGTCGGAAGCATGCTCATCCAGGAGAGGTTCTTTGCACCTCCGGAACCGACTCCGGCACAAAGCGCAGAACCGGCGGATACCGTACCCGAGCCGGTCGTCGAAGAACAGCCGGCTGAAGAGGTGCAGCCACCGGAGACCGCCGAACAGCCGGGTGCACCGGAGGCGGCCGGGGAAGACTTGGCCTTGGAGGCCGATCAGCAGATCGAAGAGCAGAACTTCAACATAGAGACGGATGTATTTCGTGTCGGTTTCACGAACCGAGGCGGGCAAGTCACATCCATCGAGTTGAAGGAGTACTCAAACACCGACGGGTCTCCCGTGGAGATGATCTTCTCCCAGGAATCCGGGGTAAATCCCTTCAGTGTCCATTTCGGCGATACCGATGCTCCGGCCGTAGATGCCCTGTTCCGGGTAGAACGATCCGTGATCGGCAACGGCGTCACCTTCTCCCGCACCTTCCGTTCCCCGACCGGCGTACCCTTCACCTTGAAGAAGAGCTATATGCTGCACGACGGGGACTATATGATCGAGCTCAAAGTGAGCATCGAGAACAGCATCAACGAATATCCCGCACTGAACTACAATGGCTACGCGTATACCCTGGGTTTCGGTCCGCAGATCGGTCCCGAGTTCGAGAAGCTGGATCGGCGCAACGAGTTCAGGCAGTACCTGTACTACACAGATGGAAAGAAAGAAAGCTTGCGCATGAAACAGGAGGCCAAGCAGATCGATACACGGGTCACGTGGGCGGCGATCGCCGGTAAATACTTCGCGGTCATTGCTGTTCCTGATGCAACTCAGTACCTGATCACCTACGACACGAGGCAGATCGAGGGGCTGAACGAACAGTCGAGCCTGTACTTCAGCCGCCCGGAGATCAAGGCTTCTAGGAACACAGACACCTTCCGTTTCTATATCGGACCGAAGAAGCTGGATATTCTGAAGAGCTACAACGATCCTGAGAAGAACGCCTACGATCTGGAGGATATGAAATTCAACGAAATCGCTTCCAGGAGTCCCCTGATCGGATGGCTCGTGGAGATCCTCAAGTTCTTCCTCGAGTTGTTCTATAGATTGATCCCGAACTACGGCGTGGCCATCATACTGGTGACCATCCTGCTCAAGGTACTGCTCTTTCCCCTGACCCACAAGAGCTACGAATCTACGGCCAAGATGCAGGCCCTGCAGCCGAAGATGAACGAGCTGCGGGAGAAGAACAAGAACAATCCCCAGAAGCTCAACCAGGAAATGGCGGCCATGTACAAGAAGGAGGGAGTCAGTCCCCTGGGCGGATGCCTTCCAATGCTGCTCCAGTTCCCGATCCTGATCGCCTTCTACGGCCTGCTGAACACCCACTTCGCTCTGAGGGGGGCCGTGTTCATCCCGGGGTGGATCAATGACCTGTCGGCGCCCGAGGCGGTGTTCACCTTTTCTCCGATTTCAATTACCCGCAACTTCCAATTTGATGCCATAAGGGCTCTGCCCTTTGTAATGCTGGTGACCACCTTTCTCTCGTCGAAGCTGATGCAATCTCCCAGCACCGACGCTTCGGGGAGAAACATGAAGATGATGACCTACATGATGCCGATCATGTTTTTCTTCATCCTCTACAATATGCCCTCCGGACTGCTCCTGTACTGGACAATGCAGAATATCTTTACGGTTGCCCAGCAGGCGTACATCAATCACCGGCGGCAGAAGAAAAACGCGGAAGGCGTGCCGGGACCGGGACCCGATAGAACGGGACCCACTAGAAGGAAGAAGTAACGCTTCAGCAAGGAGGAGCGATTGGATGGATGTAAAAGAGTTCGAAGGAAAGAACGAAGAGGAGGCCATCAACAAGGCAATCGAATCCCTGGGCCTTGATAGGGACGACATTGATGTAGAAATCGTTGAAGCGAAAAAGGCGCCTTTCCTGTTCGGAGGCGGCAAAGTCAAGATTCGGGTTCACCTGGAGGAGGACCGGGAGGAGCTTTCAGGAACACTTGAACCGGATGGTGATTTCGAAAACCAGATTATCGAGTTTGTCAAAGGATTGATCGACCGCATCGGCGTCTCTGCCCAGGTGAAGATCTCCTTTCGGCAGGACAACAAGATCGGAGTCGATATCGATTCTCAGGACTCCGGAATCCTCATCGGAAAAAGAGGACAGACCCTCGAAGCTCTGCAGACGATCGTCAATGTAGCCGCCAGCCGCATCCAGGAGAGTCATCCCCGAATCATCGTGGACAGCCAGAACTACCGAAGCAGGCGGGAACGAAGCCTGATCCGGCTGGCCCATCAGACAGCCGATGAGGTGCGCCGTACCCGGGATTCCAGGCTGCTGGAGGCGATGAATCCCTTTGAACGCAGATTGATCCACACCACCCTGAGCACAGAACGGGATGTGGAGACATCAAGCGAGGGGGATGGTCTGTACAAACGGGTCCGGGTCTACTACAGAGGATCGAGAAACGGGTCTAGACACCGATAGTTATGCGGATCAGCCGCGTCGGCGCCTGCAGGCCGTGCCGCCACCACTTCCGCCGAATATGATCATAATTCCCAGAATGAAGCCGAAGTTGTACCAGCCGCCGTTGTTGTGTACCTCGTACATGTCCACCTTGTCGGAAAACAGAGAGATGATGAAGGTGATCGGGGCGATGATCCCCTGCCACAATCCCAGCCAGAAACCGGCGACCTCACCCTCTGGATCAGGGCTGCCCGTCAGTGTGTTCGGTCCCGGGGCACATCCGGCCAGAGTCATGAGCAGAACAACAACAGCGAACAGGATTGCTATCCGTTTCATAGATCGACCTCCCAAACTGCCTGCCTTGATTTGAGCTCTTCCTCCATCTTCTCACGAAGCAGTCTGAATTTCCAGTGCGTTCAGCGCGCGAATCCGCTCGGGGATCGTGGGGTGGGAGTGATGGTAGAAGCTGAACAGCGGATGAGGCGCCGGATTGCTCAGATTGTCCTTACCGAGTCGTTTCAAGGCGGCCTGAAATGCTCCGCCGTAGGGGGTTCGGGATTGCACGAAGTTGTCAGCCTGGAACTCGTGGCGCCGTGACCACCAGGAGAACAGGGGCTTGAGATAGAAGGTGAAGGGCCCGGATACGAACATGATGAGTACCAGCGCGGCCTGAGGACTTGGATCCGCAAAACCGAACGCTTCAAAAAACGGTGGGTAGTTGAGGAGCAGACTCACGATCCAGAAGCCGAGCAGGCCCGTAGGCAGAGAAAGAGCCAGGCGCTTGAGGATGTGACCGAGCTTCTGGTGACCGATCTCATGGGCCAAAACAGCGGCTACCTCATCCTCCTCGAAACGTTGGACGAGGGTGTCGAAGAGAACTATCCGCTTGGCCCGCCCCAATCCGCTGAAATAGGCGTTGCTGTGTCTGCTGCGTTTGCTGCCGTCCATCAGGTAGATGCCCCGGGTTTTGAACTCCAGCTGCTCAGCCAGGGACAGAACCTTGTCCCTCAACGGACCTTCCTCCATAGGGGTGAACCTGTTGAACAGAGGAGCGATCACCTTGGGATAGAGCACGATCATGACCAGCTGGAAGGCGCTGAACAGGAGAAAACCCCACAACCACCACAGCGAGCTGGCGCGGATCAGGAGGAACACAGCAGCCAAAAGCGGTGTCATAAGGACCAGGGATACCAGCAGTCCCTTCAGACCGTCCAGGATGAACAGCTTCCAGGTCATCCTGTTGAAGCCGTAGCGGGCCTCTATAACGAATTGGCCGTAAATTGTAATCGGCAGAGATACCACCCAGAAGATCAAGCCGATCAGGTATACGTACAGCAATCCCTGGATGATCGGTCCCACAGCGAGTTTCGAAACCCAGGACTCCAGGCCGCCGAGCCAACCGCTGAGAACCAGTACCAGTACCAGAGTAGAGCTCGCCAAAGATGAAACGACGGCTAGGTATGTCTTGCTTCTGCTGTAGTCGATGGCCCTCAGGTAATCCCGGGAACCCCAGATCTCCAGGGCCAAAGCGGGGGGATCGTTTCGAGCCGACCGCGCCCGGTGGAGATTCAACCAGAGCAGCAGCTGTTCCCAGACGAGCTCGAGAAAGAACAGAGACAGAAAGACTGTGAGGATCGTCTCCGGTCGCACAAATGATCCCTTCCGGTGGTAGTGAACTCCTGCCTACAATATAGTACCGCTGAATGATTGAGAGCAACGCTGATCGAGGAAAACTCCTTGCAGCCAGCAGGCCTCTACCGTAGAATTGCGCTTCTGTCCTGCGCCAGCGGACATCACGAACCATTCGTTGAAGATCCGCCGATTTCCAGAGATCTGGATGCTTTTGCTGCCAGGCTGCAGAGGCTCTGCGACGGTTCGCCGCTCCTGAAGTTGGAGCGGGCCGGTGGGGTCGAGTACAACGGATTCAGTACACCGATATGGGTTGTGCGGTATCGTCCGCCCGGAGCCGAACGGCGGGTGTTGATTACCGGAGGAGTACACGGAAACGAACCGGCAGGCTGCGCCTGGGTCGGGCAGCTGGTCGAACGGATTGCCGATCGGCCGCAGCTGTACCGAAACGTGAGCTTCGACCTGGTCCCTCTGGTCAATCCCTGGGGATGGAGCCGGGAGATCCGCAGCCTGGGTTATCCGATAGAGCAGGATGTCCGCATGGTGATCCTCCGCACCCGGGACGGTCTGATCGATGCACCCCGCTGGGGCCTCAGATACATGCGCCTGACCGGTCAGCTGAGCATAACCAACTATCTGCGTAGCGTGATGGAGTAGGCCTGCGCAGGTGCAGCAGCCCATGTCCGAGCGGCAGTACCTGAAGCGCAACATATCCCTGATCCATCTGATCGGGATCGAGGTGGGACAATCTATCGGTGCGGGGGCGCCGCAGGTATCCCTCCAGAACTTCTCGCCCCTCTTTGCCGGCGAAACCGGTGGTTTTCTGGTTGCCTCAGCCGTCCTCACCTTCACGATTCTGGGAGCGAATGCCGCTGTGGAGCTGGGGGATGAGATTATCGACCCGCGCAGGAACATCCCCCGATCCTTTCTCAATATTTCTCATCTCTTCGGCGTCTCTCGTTGTCGCCGGCGAACGGGTGGAGACCTTTGCCGTGTTCGCCTCCCTCGGGGGGATCATCATTTTCATCCCTGTCATGGGTGCCGCCCTGCGATTGCGGAAGCATCATCCGGAGCTCTACGCCCGCTCTTCGATCCAATTGAAGGGATTGCTGTACTTCTTTGCCCCGGCTATGGGATTGGCTCTGTGCCTGCTGGTAATTGCCATTTTGCTGGTCGATCTGAGCAGCCATCGGGGAGGGTTTGTCTTCCTGGCGATCTTCCTTGTGTGGGTTCTTGCCGGGGCGGTTTATTCGAGCCTGAAACTGCGTCGAAAGAGGCGCAGAGGAGAACCCTAATTCATGTCCCGCACGTCCGGGTGTAGGGAGTGTGCACCTGCGGAACATCCGGATGGCGTGCGCCAGGAGTTCCTTCCAGAGACGCAGCCCCTGAGGACCATCAGCCAGGTGGTTGAACACATGGCAGTAGGAGATCCGTCCTCCCTGATTCGGTATCACCGGCAGGGGCAGAGCAAAGCTCAAAGCCTTGAAGATCGGTTTCAACACCTTGTAGTACCCGGGCAGGCGGATTACCCGGGTCCGCATGGCCCGGCAGACCCCGAAAAACCCGATCGAAGCGAAGGAGTTTCCCTCTTCCAGGGTGAAGCAGGAAAAAAGCCCCGAGTCGATCATTGCCTGGGTGAGGTAGCGATCCCTCAGTGCCGTGGGAAAGAACTGGTAGCTTCCGTAGTGATCCCAGACCTTCGTGCTGATCCGGGCATTGGTCTCATCGGGAGTCAGTTCCCGGGGCGAACGGTGAAGCCGCTTCATCCTGTACACAGGGCGGCCCCGCTTTCTTCGGCCCAGCGGTCCATCAGATTCCAGATCTCCGATAACAACCGGATCAGATACCCAGGTACGCTTTTTTCACCCCCTCGTCCTGCAGCAGCTCTTTGCTGTCTCCGCTCATCACTATATGCCCGTGTTCCAACACGTAGGCCCGATGAGCGATTTCCAGGCTCTTGCGCACGTTCTGCTCCACGAGCAGGATTGTCACCCCTTCGTTGTGGAGAACTTCGAGGGACTTGAAGACGTTGGAGACGATGTTGGGTTGCAGCCCTAGAGAGGGCTCGTCGAGCATGAGAAAACGGGGCCGGGACATCAGCGCCCTGCTTATCGTCAACATCTGCTGCTCTCCCCCGCTGAAGGTGCCAGCCATCTGTCTTTGGCGTTCCTCGAGCTTGGGAAAAAGCCCGTATACCCAGCTGAGGTTCTCCTCCACCTTCTGGGGATCCTTGACCGTGTAAGCTCCCATCTCGAGATTTTCCCTGACGGTCATGTACGGAAAGAGCCTGCGGCCCTCCGGTACCATGGCGATCCCGCGGCTGACCACTGCATGAGCCTGCAGGTTTTCGATGCTGTTGTTTTCGAAGTTGATGGAGCCGCTCGTTTGTTTATGAATCCCGGCGATCGTTTTCAGCAGGGTCGATTTTCCCGCGCCGTTGGCGCCGATGATCGCGACGAACTCCCCCTCTTCGACCTCCAGGGAGATGTCCCAAAGCACCTGGATCCCCTCGTAGCCGGCGTTGATATTCTTTACTTCAAGCATAGGTCTCTTCCTCCCCGAGATACGCCTCGATGACCGTCTTGTTGTTGGACACTTCTTTTGGGGTTCCTTCGGCTATGATCTTGCCGTAGTTGAGAACGATGATCCGGTTGCATAACTGCATGATCGCCTTCATCACGTGCTCCACCACGACGAGGGTGACTCCCATCTTCTCATTTATGTTCCTCAGTTCCCCCAGGGTCTCGTCGATTTCCACGAAGGTCAGCCCGGCCATTAACTCGTCCAGGAGCAGCAGTTTCGGTCCGGTTGCCAGGGCCGTAGCCAGAACGATGCGCCGCTGGGAGGCGATAGTCAGGTTCTTTACCAGGTTGTCTCGAAAAGGGGCGAGGTTGGTCAGCTCCAATATGTATTCGACCCGTTCGTGCTGTTCGGCCGTAGGCCGGAGGTGCAGGTGATGGGCCAGCAGTCCGGTGAGAACGTGGTCGTAGACCGTCATCGCTCCGAAAGCCCGGGCGATCTGGAAGGTCCTGCCGATTCCCATCTGAGATATTTTGTGGGGTTTGAGCCCGCTGATTTTTCTTCCTTCGTACGTGATGGTTCCGGAGGTGGGTTTGAAGTAGCCGGCGATCATGTTGAATGTGGTGGTCTTGCCGGCTCCGTTGGGACCGATGATGCCCACGCGCTCGCCCTGCTGTACGGAGAAGTTGTTGTCATCGACCGCGACGACGCCGCCGAACTCCTTGCGCAGGCTTTTTACTTCCAAGAAAGCGCTCATTTTTTACCTCCCCGGATTCTGCTTACCAGGCCCATGAGGCCCCGAGGTTCAACGATCAGAACGGCGATCAGGGCGACCGACCAGATGATGAAGCGGAACTCGGGAGCGAAGCGCATGAGCTCCAGGATAAGGGTTACGATCCCCGCTCCGATGATCGGTCCGATCAGGGTACCCAGGCCTCCCACCAGGGCCATGATCACCACCATTTCCGAGGTCATCCAGGCGAAGGTTGTGGGGTGCAGCAGCCGGAAGAAGTGAGCAAAGAGGCTTCCGGTCAGACCGGCTATCCCGGCACCGATGCTGAAGGCCAGGACCTTGTAAAAGGCGGTGTTCACCCCGATTGCCTGGGAAAGTTCCTCATTCTCCCGAATCGAGATGAGGATCTTTCCGATTCCGGAGTTGACCAGGAAGTACAGAAAAGCCACCGCTATAATCCCGAAGATGAGGATCATGTAGTAGCTGGAGTTCAGGCTGGTGAAGGTAATTCCCAGGAATCCTTCCGGCGGCGGGATGTTTCGAAGACCCATGGGGCCGTTGGTCAGGGACACCGAGTTCAGGATCACCAGGTACATGAAGTGGCCGAAGAAGAACGTCGTTACGGCGAAGTAATGCCCCTTGAGCCTCAAGCCCGGATAACCGATGATAGCGGCGAAGAGGAACACCAAAATCCCGCTGATCGGAAAGGCCACCCAGAAGGACAGACCCCCTTTCAGGGTCAGAAGGGCCGAGGCATAGGCTCCGATTCCATAGAACGCCCCGTGGCAGAAGGTCAGAGGGCCGGTGTAGCCGGTGGTCAGGTCGTAGCTTCCCGTCAGGATCGCCCAGATGATGGCCAACACC
>CAZPPB010000062.1:0-20433 GCA_964588355.1 uncultured Spirochaetaceae bacterium
TATGAGACCCTCGGCGGCAAACATCCCGTCGGGGTATGCGGGTCAGGGGTCATCGACCTGCTGGCCGAGCTGCTGAACCACGGCATCATGGACCGGAGGGCGCGCATTAAAAAGGAGTATTGTTTCGCCGACAGCATCTGCATCTCCCAGGAGGACATAAACCAGCTGATCATTGCCAAGGCGGGCCTGCGTACGGATCAGGACCTGTTGATCCGCTACTACGGGGTGGAGCCCGGAGAGCTCCAGCGGATCTATCTGGCCGGGGCTTTCGGAAATTTCATGGATATCGACAATGCTATGGCGATCGGGCTGCTTCCGAGATTCGACAAAGATCGGATCATCCGCTTCGGCAACGGTGCACTGGCCGGAGCCAGGGCTATGCTCTGCTCGAAGCAAAAGAGGACAGATGCGGAGCGCTTGAGCCGGATCCTCACACACCTGAAGCCCAATGAGATCGAAGGTGAACGATTCCAGTACCTGGTGGCGGAAAATATCTATTTCGACTGACAGATGCCCAGAACCGGACCCTTCGACGCACACTTCAACGCATACTTCACGAGGCCGTAGCGGATCCCAAGAAATACCAGCGGCGCTTGACAACCGGGTTTGAAAGTACTATATTCATTATGAGCATATGCTTAAAATAATTGGAAACCGTGGAAGGTATTGAGTGGCCCGTCCCATTAAACCCCGCTGGATCGGCTTCGATCCCCCAGGTGTTTGTTTCGTGCCGCAACCTGCGGCTGCGCCGGGGATGGATTTTATGGTATTGACTCTCGATGAGCTGGAAGCCCTGCGGCTCGCCGATATGGAAAATCTTGGCCAGGAAGAGGCGGCCCGGAGGATGAATGTATCACGACCAACTTTCGGCAGGATCGTCGAGCAGGCTCGGAAAAAAATTGCTACAGCGCTTGTGCAGGAGAGAGGAATCGGCATTGAAGGAGGGGTGATTCGATTTCATCCTCCCTACGGCCACGGCTGGGGGAGAGGTGGACGCAGGGGCGGCCCGCAGGGACGGGGACACGGCGGGCATGGCGGCCGCGGCGGTAATGCCGTCCACGGTCACGGTGGTAATGCCGGCCGCGGCCCGTGGTCGTAACTTCTAACGGAGGAGGTGAGAGATTATGCCAAGAGGAGACAGAACAGGCCCCGCCGGCATGGGACCCATGACCGGAAGGGCGGCAGGCTACTGCGCCGGCTACGACACTCCGGGATTTATGAATCCTTACGGAGGCCGTTTTTCATCCGGTGCGCCTATGGGGACCGCCGGATATCCCTACCCTGGCGAACCCTATGGCGCAGGCGCCTATCCGGGCTACGGGGCTTTCCGATCCCGGGGGGGACGTTTCGGTTTTCCGGGAGGTCGGGGAGGACACGGACGAGGTCGCGGCGGCTTCGCAAGGGGCCGCGGTGGAAGGTAGAACCTAAAAGAATTTTTATCTAGGAGGCAACAAATGCCAAGAGGAGACAGAACAGGTCCCGCCGGTATGGGACCGATGACCGGCAGAGGGGCTGGCTACTGCGCCGGGTACAACGTACCGGGATTCATGAATGCCTACGGCGGTAGAATGGGCGCAGGGTTCGGCAGGGGACGAGGACGCTGGTGGGGTGCTCCCCCCCCGGCAGCAGGCGGGGGGTCCTGGGCTCCGTCCTACGGCGGCTATCCCTACGCTCCGTCCTATTCGGCGGAGCAGGAGAAGGAAGCGCTTCAAAACCAGGTGAAGTTCTTCGAAGATCAGCTGGCAGCCCTACGGGAACACATCGAGGAGCTGGAGGCGGATACATCCAAAAAGAAATGAGCTTACAGCGGTGATCCGGGGGCGCTGTCCCCTGGATCACCCATTGCCTGAGAGGATGGCGGGCAGAAGCCCGGCAGCCGCTTGGCTTGCCGGGTCCAACCTTAGGATGTTTTATTACCTCTGTCCTTCGCGGGAAGCAACCACTCCACCAGCAGGCCGTTCAGTATCGAGAACAGGATCATCAGGATCGAAAGGATTACCACGATCCGAATACCGAAGTAGTAGATCATCATGGGCAGGAGGGGGATCTTAACTGCTCGGTTGTAGAGGAACACGGCGATCAGGGCGTCTCTCATTCCCTTGGATTGCAGATCTCCCAACAGAGGGTACCACAGATAGATTGACCCGGCAGATAGTATGCCCGCAATGACGGTAACCGGCCATGCCCGTATATCCGCCCCCTTGCCCAGGTACCGGTTTATGGCCTTGGGACTGAGCAGGAGGCTGGAGAGGAAAAGAAGGGCAAACACAACGCCCAGGACCGGCAGCATTCTCTTCAGAAGAGTGAGAAATGCCTCGAAAGCGGCGAACACGATCTGAGCGTCCCACAATCCCAGGATCAGGTACAGCAGCGCGACAGCGAAGAGGAAAATCCAGTTCGCCCCGATTTTTCGAACAGCTTTCTTCATCAGAAGATCCCGGATATCAGCACGGTCAGGACGGCGATTACCACGGCCATGATCAAGCTGATCCCGTTTCGAAGCAGGGCGAAGCTCTTGCCCAGCATCATACTTTCGGCGGGAAGCTGCACAGCTCCGACGGTGACCCAGCTGACGATAAAAGCCAGCACCGCTACCAGGCTGATCCCGTTGTTCAGCAGCTCACCTCCGATCACATAGCTGGTCAGCGGACTACCCGCTGCAGCGCTCCCGAAAACTGCGCCTATCAGGGGATCGAGCACCCGGTTGCCCGTGAACACCCGGGAAAAGAACGCCTTCGGTACGAGTGTGGTGATCAGACCGATAAGCAGAAGCACACCCAGCAAAATCGGGACGCTCATCTTCAGGTTGTTGAGCAGACCACGAAATGCTCGTTTCCAAGGGGATTGCTGCACTTCTGTCCTCTATCCTATGGGATCGACTTCATGGGAAGCGATCCCCCTCCGCAATCTACCTATTCAGCCGGTGGAAAGCAGTTCTTCTCTCGCCGCCGGACTCCGCCTGGGATCACTCCGATATATTGAGGTACTCCTTGACTTTGGAAATCAGGACGTCCGGGGCTACGGGTTTGTCGAAGAAATAATCAACCGGCAGCCACTGCTCGTGGGGCGCGAAGCGGTAGGGCACTTTCTTGGCGCCGTGCACAGCGGTCAGGAGTACGATCGGAAGCTTCACCAGCTTCAGCTCCTCCCGGATCTTTCGAGCAACGTCGAAACCTTCAAAATCGCTGGGCATCATCACATCCAGGATAACCAGATCCGGCGTCTCCGATTGGACCTTCTGCAGGCCTTCATCGGGGTCGTAGGCAGAAACGACCTGGAAATCGTTCTTCTCCAAAACGATCCGGGTTGTTTCTTGAAAATCCTTGTCATCATCGATCACGAGTATTTTTGGCATTGATCTCCTCCCCTACGACATGGCCAGCAGAGCGGATTCCGCCGCATTGACGAACTGGTAAACCACGGGCGAAGCGGTCAGCGCCGGATGGGTTCCCATCTGGAAACAGGCGATGTCGTCGATCGTCATCTTGTGCTGTATGCAGGCGCAGGCCATGTTAACCAGCTCTCCGACGGCATTGTCCCCCATCATCTGCGTGCCAATCAGGACCTTTGTGCGTTTTTCGAAGATCAACTTGACCTTCTGGTTAGCCATGCCGGGCATGCCGCCGGGGTGGCGGTTCGGGCCTTCCGCAGTTCCAGTGATCACTTCGTAGCCCTGCTGTTTGGCGAAGTTTTCCCCCATCCCCGCTACGGCAAAGGCACGATCGCCAATGGCGGAGGAAAAGACTCCGATGGTTCCCACGCTCTCGCGCTGGATTCCGAACAGATTTGCCCCCGCGATCCTGGCCTCCGAACAGGCTATGGAAGCCAGCTTGAGCTTGGAAGGTTTGCCTCCGAAAAAGGAGAACTTCTCCGTGCAGTCACCGCAGGAAAAGATGTTTTCGTCGATTGTGCGCATGGTCCGATCAACCCAAATAGAACCGGTGGGGCCGAGGCGCAGATTTGCATTCTTCGCCAGTTCCACATTGGCAACGGTTCCGATACCGACAACGACCATGTCCGCCTCCAGGACCTTGCCGTCGCCAAGCTTCACTCCGGTAACCTTCTTGTCGCCCTCGATTGAGACGACCTTCTGGTTGGCCAGGATCTTCACTCCCCTCTCCTCTAGCAGCTTTTCCGCCTCGGCACAGAACTCCTGATCAAAGGCCAGCTGGAGGCAATGGGGGAGAAGCTCGCAGATCGTGACATCCAGGTTCCCCATCTTATTCATCTCATCGGACATCTCGACGCCGATGAATCCCCCTCCGATTACCACGACATTTTTGGAGGCCCTCATCTTGTCCTGCATTTGGTTGAGACGCTCTACATCCTTGAAAACCGGATACACGTTCTCTTTCTCAAAGCCCGGGATCGGCGGCATCATCGGCAGCGAACCGGTCGCGATAACGAGCTTGTCGTAGGCGACTTCTTCCCCGCCTTCAGTCTTCACGCTCCTCTTTTCCCGATCGATTTCGGTGACTTCGTCGATCAGGAAATCGACGCTGTGTTTCTCCAGAGGTGTATCCGGGATCAGATTTTTCTGAGTACTTCCCACCGTCCCGAAGATATAGGGAATGCCGCAGGGAATAGGTACCAGCTTCTCTTTGCGGATCAGGATAATCTTCTTGTTCGGGTAATGCCGTCGGGCGGTGATTGCAGCGGTCAACCCTGCAGCGCTGCCCCCGACTATTACGACGTCTGCTTTTTTCATACGGTAGTTCCTCCTGTTGTTACGGTCTTGCCGAACGCAATAGTTCTGCGTCCATTATAGTGAGAATATTCTCGATTTACAACAGGAATTCCCGGATTTTTCCTCAGAAAATATCGTAAATGTTGATGCCAGATTGCGGCAGAGCCGGAGCCCAAGAATCCGCTGGCTCCTGCGCGCCCGCCAGCGGGGGGTCAAGCTCAGCTCATCGGGCTCGAGCCCGGATGTGCTGAAGAACACCCCCAAACCCGTAAACAGTGGCGGCAACCACGGCTATGGTACCAACCGTGGAGAGGAAACGGCCGATACCCTGGAAGAAATCCGCCGTCAAAAGGGTGAAGAGAATTCCGAGCAGAACGGGTCCTTTGATAACCAGCAGACCGAGGAGTCCAGTCGTATAAGCTTCAGCCGGCCCGACATCGGGGGAGGCTTTACGGAGCCACAACCCGAGCCGAAAAGCCATCGCCACGTAACCCACATAGGCCAGGAACATCAGCAGGATCGACATAAAGGGAATAATCAGGATCCCCACCACTGATAAGATCAACAGAGCCATCAGCACGGGAATGATCAGCACGGCCAGTACCAGATAGAGGATCGAGCCCTTCCATCTGCTGGACAGCACGGCGCCCAAGCCGGACAGGTGATCCCGGCCGAAGTGGATGAACAGAAACAACACGAGCAGAAACAGACAGATCCCCAGTATCTCAACGATGAAGCGAAAGGTCGCCGCCGAATGCTCCGAACTCAACAGACTTAAAAAGGGGATCTTGATGTTCGGCAGGGAATGTTTGTTGCCCCCGATCTTCGAGCGTCTGTCCGCCTCGACGCTGCCTCCCAAAGCGATGGCATCACCGGATACCGTAGCGCCGGGCAGAAGCTCGATGTTCGCTCCAAGAGTCCAAACGTCTCCCTCCACGGTGCCTTCCACCGTGACATCGCCTCCCACGCTGATCACATCTCTCCGCCTTACCCCGCGAACCGTAACGGGACTTCCAAGTCGTATTCCCGCAGGGCTGAGAAAGGACAGGCCGTTCATGGCGATCAGAAAGTTCTGCTTTCCCGCCCGCAGGGACAGCCGGAGGGGAAAAAGATTCCAGGTGCGCCCCGGTCCCTGATCTTCACTGCGCTCGAGAAAGCCAAACGCCAGATGAGCGCCGCCTTCGGTGGTCTCGAACTCCAAAACACCAGGCTGAATGATGTATCGGTTTTCAACCTCCTGCTCCTGCGCATAAGCCCTGATGATTGTGAACAGGGCGAGCAAACCGATTACTGCGAACAGAATTCTTTTCACATCCGTACCCTCTACTGTCAATATCGGGATGTCATCAAACCCCAGGCGTTGACGGGCACTCCCCGGCGTCGGATTTCAAAGTGAAGATGGGGTCCCGTGGACCTGCCCGTGTTGCCAACCGCGCCGATCCGCTGTCCCCGGGTCACCGTAGCCCCCCTGGAAACCCAGATCCGGCTGAGATGGCCATACACGGTGGAATAGCTGATCTGGTGGCGAATCATGATGTAGTTCCCTAATACCGGGTCACTGCCCACCACGACCACCTTTCCGTCCAGAGCCGCCCGTACCGTCGTTCCCACGGCCGCCGCCAGGTCGACCCCTCGATGGAATTGCATCTCATCGGTAAACGGATCCCGGCGGTAGCCAAAACCGGAAGTCAACCAACCTGCAACAGGTTTCAGGAAGGCGCTGCCTGTGATTACGCTTCGTTCGATACCGGTATGCTGCACTCCCGGAAAGAACAGCTCGATGCCGTGGCTGGTTTGCCCCGGATCGATACCGTTGACCGCATACACCACCTCGACGGGAACCCCCTTTTCCTCGCAGAGGAGATCCAGATCCTGATCGATCTCGATATAGATCCCATCCTGATTGGGAATTTTTATCGCCTCGCCGATCTGGATCAGATGTACGCCGCTACCCCATTCTCGATTGAGAGAGGCGATCGTATCCAGATCCATACCAAAACGTTCCGCGATGCCTGAGAGGGTATCACCGGAGCGTACCCTGTACAGCTTGATATCGATGGGCAGCACACTAAGAGAACCTCCGCCTACTGATCTGGCTTCAGAACTATCAATAACAGCATCGGCGGATTGCAGCGCTTCCCGCACGGGAGTGCTGAAAACCCAGGACTCGGGATAGTACAGAAATTTCTCTTTTTCCAGCTGGACCATACGGACCTGGTAGACGGCCAGAGCAGCCGAGATCGCGATAAACAACATGGTTATCAGCAGTCGCAGGTGCCCCCTCCAGAACCGCCAGGTAAACACCTTAAGCATAATTTCCACCCGGTATAGCAAGCGGATTACCAGGATTTCCAGAGGAATGAGCAACCGCACCCGCAGGATGTTACGAATCTGCCGCTTGAACGAATACAGGCGATGCTGTGCTGAAACTCGGAGCGAATGAAACACCCTAGTGCAGGTACTCGAAAGGATCAATCGGCTCTCCTTTACGAAAGATCGAAAAATGAAGGTGACTACCCGTGCTGTAGCCTGAATTGCCCATATCGGCGATCCGTTGGCCTTGTCTTACACTCTCTCCCTTCTGCACACGAAAGGCATCGAGATGTCCGTAGAGGGTTTGAAACCCTTCAGGATGCGTCAGGATGAGGTACTTTCCGTACGTCGGATTGTACCCCAACATGGCTACTTTCCCCGACATCGAGGCCATAACCGGGGTTCCCACGGCTGCGGCCAGATCAACGCCGTTATGAAACCTTCGCATACCCGTAAAGGGATCTCGACGCATACCGAATCGATCCGTAATCCTACCCTTGGTCGGGTAGATGAACAAGCGACCGAAAACCCGATTGCGTTCCATCTCACTGAGCCGCGCGCTCGGAATGAACAACTCCTGGCCGGGCACAATTACCGATGTTTCCAGATTGTTCCAATCCAGCAGTTCGTTCAGCGCGACCCCGAACTTCCTGGCTATACCGCCGAGGTAGTCCCCCCGTCTCACCCTGTACTTCAGTCCACTGGAATTCGGGACCGTCAGGACAGTACCCGCTTTCAGGCTCCTGGCATCCTGAATATTGTTGAAGCTGATCACGGTATCCATGCTGAGACTGAAACGCTGGGCGATTCCCGAGATGGTATCACCGCTACGGACTGTATAACTCGAAGTTGATATCGAGTCAAGAAAATTCTCTTCCGAGTTGGAAAGATCGCTTTGCCTCCGTTCGTCGGGGATGAGATACTGAATCATCGCCTTTTCGATATCTTCACTCACGGGCAGATCGATTTCGCCCTGAGGAGGAGTCAGGAAGGACAAGCGGAAACCGAGGGGGATGAGCAGGCAAAGAGCCAAAACCACAGCCAATATCAAATCCGCCCGGGGGATCCTTTCCAGCAATCCCCGAATCTCTACGGGAAATCTCCGCGGCCGCGGTAATGCACGGATCTGGGGAGCTTTCGCGCTGGGAATCGTACGACTGCGGGGGATATTCCCCCTCTTGGGACGATGTATCTGCTGCACCTGCCGCCAGCTGGTTCGTTTTATCGGCCGAGGTCGCCGGATCCCGGGGTAGGTGAACTCCAGGATTTTGGCTCCCCCCTTCTGTTCATTCGCCGGCCGTCGGCGCTGGACTCTCTGTTGCTCAATGAGTGCAATCAAACCGGTGATATCCCTTCGATCATTGTATGCTCAATCGATCACGGCCTGCGGCCGCGATGTCCTCCTTGCCTAAGGTAATCGGGAGTTGCACGATGTCCTCAATCGTAATATCGACATTAAAGGCGTGCCATATTATGATGAAGGGGCGAAAAAAAGGGCGTGAGAACTACACCTCGAGATTTCGAGTTTGGGGACAAGCCATCCCAGTGATATGAACAATACCAAAGAACGAAGAAGATTGTACTTCTTCATTCTGTTTCTAGCCGCCTTGGCTCTGCTGATCCTGGGCAGGCTGATGCAGCTGATGCTATTCACACCTCAAAGCGATGCGCCGGATTCGATCACCCTGCCGGTAGTGGAACGCGGTCCCATCCTCGATCGAAATGGGAAGATCCTGGCCATCTCCACACGGCTGGACTCGGTTGCCGCCTGGATACCTGATGTGGCGGATCTTGACGATTCCGCCGATCTGCTGGCACGGATCCTCGATATCCCCTACGACAGTATCCTATCCCGTCTGAAAAACAACTCCGGTTTCGTGTTCATCAAACGCAAGATCACGCCTACTGAATCGGAAACCATCCAAGGTTTGAAAGAGCAGGGAAAACTGACCGGAATCAACCTGATCCCGGAGTTTGGTCGAAACTACCCGGAGCAAACCCTGGCTTCTCATGTCATCGGCTACGTCGGGGTCGACAATATCGGTTTGGACGGAATCGAATATACTTTCAACAACGTCCTATCTCCTCCGGCGGTGAGCACGGTTCAAGATCGCAGGGAGGTACTCGGGAATCAGGTGTTTCTCACCTTGGACATAAACATCCAGCAGGTTGTCGAGGAGTACGCCCGCAAGGCCTACGAAGTGAATAAAGCCGACGCCGTCTACATTCTGGTAATGGAAGCAGACACGGGACAGATCCTCGGTTACTGCGGAATCCCCAACTTCGACCCAAACGAGTACAACAGCTACGACAGTGGCGCCCTGAAGAATCTTCCCCTGGTCCAAGCCTTCGAACCCGGTTCGGTTTTCAAGATCTTCTCGATATCCTCCCTGCTGCAGCTTGGGGGGATCGATACCGACGAGGAGTTTTTCTGCGGCGGCATCTATCAGATGGATCTGCCGGACGGCCAGACAATCGAGATACGGGATCTGGCCAGCCATGGATGGGTCAATGCCCAAAAGGTATTGAAGTACTCCTGTAACGTTGGCGCCGCTCTTGCCTCCGAAAAGGCCGGGGAGGAGGAGTTCCACAGGATGCTGGTGCTCTTCGGTTTTGGCAAGCCGACGGATCTGCCGCTTCCCGGAGAGAGCGCGGGCATCCTGGCCGAACCGGATCGCTGGTCCGCGCGCAGCAAGGCGACGATCGCCTTCGGTCAAGAGGTGTCTGTTTCCTCATTGCAGATACTGCAGGCAGCCACGGTGTTCGCCAACAGGGGGTTGCTCCTGAAACCCCATATCATTCGCAAGATCGTCTCTGCCCAGGGCGAAACGATCAGAGATCAGGCGAGGGAACCGCTGCGGGAAGTTCTCTCCCCGACAGTGGCCCAACAGGTTCTCGAAATGATGGAAACGGCCACGGAGGACGGCGGAACCGCCCGGCGGGGAAGAGTGGAAGGAGTACGGGTTTCGGCGAAAACGGGAACGGCTGAGGCGCTGGATCCCGACACCGGTGAGTACTCGGAGAAACACTTTGTAGCTTCTTATCTGGGCATCCTGCCTACCGACGATCCTCAGGCCATAATCTACGTAGTGATCGACTATCCCAAGTCGAGCGCCTACTACGGCAGCCAGATCGCCGCCCCGGCGTTCAAGGAAACCGCGGAGTGGCTGGTTGATTATATGGGCATCCCCCGCAGCGGAGCCTCGGTGGTGCACCACTCGGGAAGCGTGCGCATCAGGCTGCCCGAGCCTCTGAAGGTGGATTCGGAAATGCCCGAGCTCCTCGGCATGCCGAAGAGACTCCTGCTGCCGCTGTTTCAACAGGGAGAGTTCGACGTGCGCATGAAGGGAGAGGGATACGTGGTGGCTCAGAACCCCGCGCCGGGAACCCCCCTGGAGCCCGGAATGATTATCGAGCTGTATCTGGAATGACGGATTACACAGCGGTCAACCTGGAGGCTCTCTACGATCAACATCCGGCTCTCAAGGCCGTAGACCTGGAGGTTTCAGAGGATCCGCCGGCCCTTGAAATTACAGATACCCCTTCGGGACTACCTACGGCTCGACTGCAGGGCGCCTATCTCCACTCCCGCTACGATCCAATGAAGGAAGCCCGAAGAATCGTAGCAGGTGGTTGCACCGAAGCGCCCTCGGCTGCCGTTGTGCTGGGTTTCGGACTGGGCTATTTCGCAGAGGCCTTCACCGAGCACCATCCGGACAAGCCGCTGATCGTGATCGAAGAGAAACCGGCATTGTTTCAACAGGCTCTGGCGGCTCGGGATTTGAGGACCCTGCTCTCCTGCCCCAGGATCACCTGGTGTATCGGAGAGCAGGCGGAGGCGGTTGTGATGCGGGTAGAACAGCTGCCCCTCCAAAAACTCTCCGTCTTTCGGCTGGCGAGCCTGCGGGAGGCGAGCTACTATCGGCGGATCGAAACACTGCTCGCTTCGGTTATTGACAGGCGGAAGGTCAACATCAACACCCTCAGACGTTTCGGCGAGCTGTGGGTTCGCAATCTTTTGAGTAATCTCGGGCGTTTCATTACGAGTCCCGGCATCCGTGCAGCGGAAAAACGCTTTGCCGACATACCGGCCCTGGTCTTGGCGGCGGGTCCTTCCCTGGATGAGGTACTTCCCGATCTCAAGGCTCTCCGGCAGAACTGTTTGATCGTGACTGTGGATACATCATACCGTTTCTGCAGATACCAGGAGGTTGAACCGGATTTCCTGGTTACCGTGGATCCGCAGTACTGGAACAGCCGCCATCTGGATTGGCTTCCCCTGGCGGGAACGGTGCTCGTGTCCGAATCCTCCGCCCACCCCAGGATCTTTCGCCTCGCAGGCAGCCGGCGGGAGGAGACGTACTACGTATCCTCCTTCTTTCCCCTGGGCGCCTACATCGAGCAGATTATAGGTAAGAGAGGATTGATCGGCGCCGGGGGTTCAGTGGCTACGACGGCATGGGACCTCTGCCGCTACCTGGGGTGTTCGCCGATCTACATGGCCGGGCTGGACCTGGGGTTCCCCGGGAAGCGAACCCACGCCAGGGGGGCATTCTTCGAGGAATCCATGTATGGGCGCTCCACCCGATTCTGCACGGCCGAGCAGATGAACCTCGACTATCTGCTCCAGGCTCAGCCTACGGCCATCAAGAACAACGCCGGCGGCCGGACCCTGACCGATCGGCGCATGCTGATCTACAAATCCTGGTTCGAAAATCAGCTCGAGCAGCGAAGCCTGAACGCCCCCCCAACCTACTCCCTGGCGGAGGCGGGAATTGCCATAGAAGGAATGGCGCATCGAGAGACCAAGGAGCTGCTCCGTCTGCCCCCGGTCCGCGACCGCATTGACGCCGCGCTGCGGGACCTGCACCGAATGGGCAGGCGGATGATCAAAAAACAGCGGCCGGATCGAGTTATTCAATCCATGCAGGGTTTGGCGGATGAGCTGAAACAGCTGCAGGAGGTGGCCGAATCTGGTGTGGCGCTATGCGGCAGCAACAGACCGGCCGGCGAATTGGTGCCGGCTCTGGCCGAGGTGGATCGACAAATTATGGCCCTGGCGTCCCGGCAGATCGCCGGTTTTCTCTTTCAACCGCTCATCCATGAAATCCTGAACAATCCGGAAGGTGGGGGAGATTTCAAACAAGTTCTTGCCACCTCACGGAAGCTCTACCGGGACCTGGGAACCTCCGCCTCCTACCACGGGAAGCTGCTCGAGCAATGCCTGCAGCGCATGCAGCTGCCTGAAGGGGGCCGCAAAACCAGCTAAAGTTCCTTTGCAGTCAGCCGAAGAGAAACATTGAGGGTACGTTACTCGTCCCTCTTATACGGTATGCTTTCTCAACGTCCAGGCATACCGTTTTTTTATCCCTGCAGGGCTTTGTTGATCGCCGAAAGCAACCTTTCCGGCTTGAAGGGTTTGACGATGAAATCCTTTATCCCGGAGTTGATGGCATCGACGATCAGGCTCTGCTGCCCGATAGCTGAACAGATAATGATCTTGGCATCCGGCTCCAGGGCGAAGATCCTCTTCATGGCCTCCAGGCCATTCATCTCCGGCATTGTAATATCCAGGACCACGATATCCGGTCGCAGCTGTTCATACATAGCGACCGCCTCGGTTCCGGTTGATGCTTCCCCTACGATCTGGAATCCCTTAGCCTCCAGCACCTCTTTCTGCACCATGCGCATGAAGTAGAGGTCATCGGCGAGCAGAACCCTAAATGCCATCAAAACCTCCCGATTCGCCTATTTCTATGATTCTCGCCGTATCGAGAATGAAAATGATTCGCCCGTCACCCAGCACCGTAGCGCCGGAGAACAGACGGCGATGATTGAGCAGGTCGGAGATCGGTTTGATTACAAGGTCCTCCTCTTCGACCAATTCGTCTACCAGGAGACACGCCCTTCCCCTCCTCTGTTCAACCACGACTCCATCGTTGTCCGGGCCCAACTGTGCACCCTCATCCGCGCGACCGAGGAGGACGGATTGCAGCCCGAGGATAGCAATCTTTTGCCCTTCATAGTCGTAGTAGACGTTTTTCTCTTCTACGATCACATCCTGCTCGGAAATCTTCACGGTTTCCTTGATATCCTGGACCGGAACGGCGTAATAGTATCCGGCACAGGATATGACCAGGGAATGGAGGATCGTCAGGGTGAGGGGCAGGAGAATCCGAATCAGGGTACCGCCTCCGGACTCGCTGCGCACATCTACCTCGCCCTTCAAGTCCTCCCTAATGCGGGTAGCTACGACATCCATGCCGACGCCGCGACCGGATAGGTCCGTCACATCTTCTTTGGTGCTGAAACCAGGAGAAAAGATGTGCTGTGCGACCTCCTCGTCACTGATCTCAGAGTCGATCCCGGCCTTCTTCCGTATCTTTCCTACGTCCAATCCGCGCCCGTCATCGGCGACCTCTATAACGATCTTTCCACCCTGCTGGTGAGCGCTGATCGAAATCCGCCCGACCTCCGGCTTGTTCGCCTTTCTTCTCTCCTCCGGCTCCTCCAGCCCATGGTCAAGGGAGTTGCGGATGATGTGGGTAAGGGGATCGGAAAGACCTTCAACAATGGTCCTGTCTATTTCAGTATCCTTGCCCTGGATATCAAGCTCCACATTCTTGCCCAGTTTTCGGGATAGATCACGAACCAGGCGCGGGAATTTGTTGAACAAAACGGCAATCGGCACCATCCTGGTTCCCATGATTGCCTGTTGCATTTCCGCGGTAATCCTCTCCAGGGAATCCGTAGCCCGCTCGACCTCTCCTTTGATCGATTCGTTCCCCCGGCGCCGGGACAGGCGATCGTGCAGCTGGGACAATTGAGCTTTGTAGATGGTGAGCTCTCCGACCAGCTGCCAGATTTCATTCAACTTGTTCGTGTCCACCCTGACAGAGCTGCTCTCGATGCGAGAAGAACGGGAAGTGGAAACCGAAGCTTTCTGGCCCTCATCCCGCCGGCTCAACAGTTCAGCGACCTGCGTTCGATCCAAGACTTCCAACTTTGGTTCCTCGATCAGATCTACGGCACAGACAGCGGTGATCCTCTCCTCCGGCAAATCAGAGGACAGGAGGACAGTGAGCTGTTCGTACAGCCGATCGTCTTGGGGCACGGTCATATTCGGAAATGTGTGTATGACGTTGGTGATCAATTCCAAACTGTTGAACACCAGGTATGCTCTGGGATATTTCAACTGCGCTTCATCGGAGACTCTGACGGTCAACCTGCAGATCTTCTCTCCCCGCTCCAGGGCTTCGCTGACCTGGAATCGCTGAAAACTCTTGAGGGTTGGTTCCCCCCTATCCAACCCAGCGGCTGCAGCCGTGGCTGCCTCGATGGACTGCTCAGGTTCACTTCTGAATCCAAACCCACCCAACTGCTCCAGCTCCCCGATCACTGTCCGGGTGTCAATCTCTGAGTCGGTCTGACCACGGGATATCCTCGAGATGATCTCGTGGATCAGGTCCGACGCGGAGAAGATGGCATCCATGAGAGGTCTGGAGAGAGTCAGATTTTCAGCCCGTATACTGTCGAATACGTCCTCCAGCCTATGGGCAAGTTCACTCAGGCGGGCAAATCCGAGCAGGGCCGACTCTGATTTCAGGGAATGGGTCAAGCGGAAGACTTCATTGATCGAATCGGGATTGCTCGCATCTTTTTCCAACCGCAGCAAGTTGTCATTGAGCTTTTCCAACAACTCTTCGGCTTCTTCGAGAAACGCCCTCAGGAGTTTTCTCTCGTCTAGACCGGTAAATGCCACCTGTCGCCCTACTCCATGATCGAGATTTCCGGTGAGGTCGAGAGGATCTTGAAAACATCCAGCAACACGAGCAGATAGTCCCGGATTTTGACTATCCCGCGGACGAACTCTGCTTTCATGCCGAATACGGAAGCCGCCTCCGCGGCGACGCTGTCCCGCTCCAGGTCAAGTATCTCCCTCACACTGTCCACCAGTATGCCGTAGCGTAAATCCTGTTTTTGAACGACGATTATTCTGTTCTTCCTGGAGACTTCTGCATGCTCCAGGCTGAAGCGCGTGCGCAGATTGACCACCGGAACGACATCTCCGCCGAAGTTGATCACGCCATCGATAAAAGGAGGTGCGGTGGGAACATCCGTCACATTCTCATAGCGAATGATCTGAGTAACTTCTTCAAGCGGGATCGAGTAATTGCCTTCCCCAATCTGAAAGACTACGTACTTCTCTCCCATCACCTCCCCTTGTTCCTACTATCTAATCTCGTTCACCTGTATTTGCATGCGAGGCCAGTGTTATTATCAGCTCTATCTCTGCCAGAGTAATCCCCAGACGCTTGGCGATTGCCGATGCTGAAACTCCCTGCCTGTGCAGGTTCAAGACCCGCGTACTGCGGTCTTGCTCCTCGGGGTTCTCAATCCGCTTCCCGCTGCGGGCCAGATCCGAATACACCTTTGCGCCCAATTCGTGCTTTTCGATTTCCCGCCTCAGGATTCCAATCTTCTTGTCCGCCTGCTCCAGAAGGGTACTCAGACTCTGAACTTTGTCTTCCAGCAAGGTAATGTTCCGGTCCGTCGTGGAATTGAGCTCCACGATAATCCTATCGACCTCTTCCCGAATCGATTCAAGTATCGCTCTGGGATCGACAGATTTGTTCAATTTCGCTTTGAGAATCAGATATACGATGAAATATCCGGCGATGGCCAGAGCGCCGTACAGGATAAAGCGTGCCATCGGCATCCTAACCAACTAGATCAACATGGTGGCCCAGGTCGGGATCTTCGAAAAACTGCTTTTCCTCTTCCCCGGCGGGCTCACCACTTTCACCCTTTTGCTGTCCTTGAGAGTTCTGCCTTTTCTCCTTCTCTTCCTTCTCTTTTACCTTCTCCGGACCTTCCCCTAGCTGCTGCGACTGGTTGACAGCGCTGGCATCGTGCTCCGCTTTCTGTACCATTTCCGTGCCTTGGACGAACTGGTACTGGGGCATCACGTCCCGCTGCACTGCCTGCTCCTTGCCGACGTGACTCAACTGGCTGAACATGATCTGCAGATCAATAGGCAGAAGAGGCATGTGCGAATCCCCGCGAAAATATTTGATCTATCGGCTCGTACTTAATCATCCGGATCTCTTTGTTCTCGAGACTGAAGGTCACATTCTTGAACTCGTTGCGAACGACCAGACTTTCGTTCTTGATAAGGATCTTCACGCCCGGAAAAACTCTGTCGGAGGCGGACACCTTGCCGCTGACCTTTATCGACTGCAGATAAGTGTTTATCTCGTTGATCACCCCGCCAATCTCTTCCAGCTCCCGGAGAATCTCAGAACGTTTGTCGTTGAGCCCGGAGAGACTCTTTTGCTTGTCCTCGGGAAACTCCCGCTGCACCTTCTTGAGGTTCTCCAGGGTACTTATATTCCTGACCAGTTCCTCCAGGCTTTTTTCCAATTCCTCTTTGCGTTTCAAAGCCTGGGACAGTTTCTCCTTGCGCTTTGGAGCGATTCCAACCTCGAGAATCGTTTCCGTGCCCGCCACCGAGCCGAGGGTCTTGGCATGGATCTCATTGGCCGCTCGCAGCCTTCCACCTACGACAGAAGCCCGCTTGCCCTGACAGAGGATACGTTTGTTCGCATCCACGAAGGAATGAATGATTCCGTCGCTGACCAGCACGTTCTCCTCTACTTCGATATGGGCGTTTTCGATGAATTTAGCTACCAGATTGCTCCCTGCCCGCACCTTGCCCTCGTTCTTGCCCAGGATGCCCTGGTGCACGATGATTTCCCCCTCTGCGTCGAGCAGGCACTTGCCGACACTTCCCATGACCTCGATGTTGCCGGCCGCCTTGACTGTAAATCCGTCCTCGACATTACCCTTGACAATCACGGTACCCAGAAACAGAATGTTGCCCGTTTTAAAATTGACGTCCCCGTCCACCGTGTAGACAGGCTCTACGTTTATCTTTCCGAGGATCAACAAGACCTGTCCGTTGATCGTGGAAATCGCGCTCATTCCATCATCGGAAAGCTTGGCATTCTTGCCGATTTCGATCTGCGTGTTCTTTCCCGGTTTTGCCGACAGGGTCTTTCCTGTCACGGTTCGTCCCGCTACTCCCTCTTCGGCAGGTTTCTTGGTGGCCAGGATCTGTCCCGCCTCGACATTTTCCACGAGGTTCAGCTCCCGGAAATCCACCCGGCCGTCTTTCTCTTTCAGCTGCACTTCATCCCGAAAGACGTTGAAATTGTAAATGATCTCGGCATCGGCTCCGTTTTGAGGCTTGGTACCTTCCGCCACCAGCACTTTTTCATTGTAAGCCGGGTAGTCGATAAATCCGCGGATGACTTCATCATTGATGCTGAAAACAACCCCAGCATGTTGAAGCAATCCCCTGATCTCCTCGAAGGACAGATCGGCTCCACCGGGTCCCGGCGGGGTTACCGTCATATACGCTCTCATCTCCATATCTGTAATATCCACCGCCATGGTAGATTGGCTCACTGGATTGAATTGATAATCTCCGATCTTGATGTACTCGCCATCGGCGTGGCGCACGACCTTGGAAACCAATTCACCGTCATAGTTGTTTACACCCCGTAAGCTGAGCTTCTCCGCAGCCCGCCGTTCCTCGACTTTGGAGCCGCGACCGGAGGGTTTAGTCACCTTCAGGAAAACGCCCTGAGAGGTCAGGCGGACAAAGACCTCACCATCCTTGTCCGGAATGGCCTTCTGCTCTTTGCCCACATCGGCTTCCCGCCCTCCCGCTGCCTGCGCGGTTTCGGCTTTCAAAGCGGCTGGATAGACAAGGAGGGTCCAATCCTTTCTGCCTACACCGAGCACGCCCTTCGATCCTGTTTCAACGATCTCATACTCGAGACTCTTCACCGGGATACCCAGTTCAATAGCGGCGTTCTCGAGGGCTTCCTCCACGCTGGCGCCGCTCGCCTTTACCGCCTGCGCGGTACGATCCGACTCGAGCTGATCCCGCATATACTCCCGAATCGACTCCAGGGTGATCATAGGATCCCCTTCTTGATATGTGAGAGCTTGGCCCGCAGGCGCAGAATGGCCTTGGTGTGGAGCTGAGAGATGCGGGATTCGGTTACCTCAAGCACTTCCCCGATCTCCTTCAGCGTCAGATCTTCGTAGTAGTAAAGAACGAGAACTTTTTTTTCCTTTTCCGGCAACTCGTTGATAGCCTCGACGATGATCCTCTTGATCTCCTCTTTTTCAACGATGCTGTCCGGATTCAAGGAGGAGGGGCTCTCGATGCTCTCCACGATGGACATTTTGTCGTTGTCCTCGCCGCTGTACCACACCTCGTTCAGCGATAATACCGAAGTGCCGGAGATCTTCAACATGAGATTGTGGAAGTCCTTTATATCCATCCGCATGGCTTTAGCGATCTCATCGTCTGCAGCTGCCCTGCCCAGGGAAGCCTCCAGCTTGCGGATAGTCTCCTCTACCTCGCGAGTCTTTTGTCGAACCGACCGGGGAACCCAGTCGATAGTACGAAGCTCGTCGAAGATAGCCCCGCGAATCCGAGTTACCGCGTAGGTCTTGAACTTCACGTGTTTATCTGGATCGAACTTTTCTATGGCGTCAAACAGGCCAAATACCCCGAAACCGACCAAATCGTCGAATTCGACGTTATTCGGCATGCCGATTGCGACTTTGCCGGCAACATACTTCACCAAAGGGGCATACTGTTTCACAAAGAAATCGCGGATCTTGGTATCTCTACCCTTCTTGTAGATCCGCCAAAGATCCTCTTCGGTCTTGCCCTCTAACATTGTTTCAGCCATAGCATTCTCTCTACTGGTCCTTTTTCATAAAAGTCCGCACCGCTCGAGCAAGGTTCTCCGGATCCTGATCGCGGACCACCTCTTCGACATGTGAGTTCCGCCGGGACGGTTTGGATGGGGGCGCACTGTCCTCGGCAACAGGACTGAACTGGTCGACATCCGGCAGAGTATCCAGATCCTCAAAGTCCGGTACCTCTGAAGTCGCGCCACCGGGCAGGAACTCAGCCGGAGTTTGTGACGGCTGTGAATCGGCGGCCTCCAGGGTCAATATATCCTCTTCCGGCTCCTCGCTGCCTTGGGCAATACCGACCGACGTCTCTTCCTCATCGACTGACTCCATCAGCTCCGCACTTTCCTCTTCCTCCGCAGGCTCAATTTGCTGCGCTGATTCAACCGATTCGGCACTCTGTTGTTCTTCCCCTTCCCCGGACAGCGATATGTCTTCGTCAATAACGATATCGACCTCCACTCCCGAATCCGACTGGGCAATTGGAGGGCTGGCCGAAAGTTCGGGGAGATACTTTTTCACGATGAGGTTTACACCCAGACCCAAACCGCCGCAGACCCCAGCGGACAGGATCAACCGTAGGAGGATTACGCCGAAAGGATTCCCACCGAGGAGCCCGGCTAGCAGCGACACTGCTGCGCCAAAGCCGGCGAATCCCACCGGTATTTTCCAATCAATCATTCCTAACCCTGCCTCCAACCCCTTGAAAAAGCTTAGGGGAAATAAAATCTGTCGTCAAGGCACACCGAATAAGGGCTGCTTTGAGCTATGGACCGAACAGCTTCTTCAGAAATTTCGAGATACCACTTCCCTCCTTGAAATCGATATTTTCCAGTCGTCGAACGATGTGGTCAATACATATCGAAGCCTTGCCCTTCGGGTCCAGGGTCAGGAAGGGTCTCTGCCTGATAACTGCGTTTTGAACCAAAGCGTCCTCGTATACGAATCCGAGATAATCGAGCTTTATATTTAAAAATTGACCCGCGATGTTGATGACCCGCTCGGCCACCTTTCTGCCTTCTGTAACCGATTTGACCCGGTTGACGACCAGTTTCAATCCCAAATCGAGGTTATCGATCTCCGTCGCGATGATCTTAACGATACCGTAGGCGTCCGTGATAGCCGTAGGCTCGGGAGTGGTCACGATGATGACGTCATCAGAGGCGGCCACGAAGGTCAGCACGTTTTGGGAAACCCCGGCACTGGTGTCTATGATAATGATATCGGCGCTGGACAGTTCTTGCAGTTCCTCGATGAAGAGATTTCTCTCCTCTTCGGAGAGATTCGCAATCTTCGAGAAGCCGCTTGCACCGGCTACTATCTGAATCCCATAGGAGGTGTCCAGAATGATATCACGCATCTTTTTCTGCTGGCGGATCAAATGGTAGAGATTATAGCGCGGGATTACGCCGAGCACGACATTCACATTCGCCAGTCCAAGATCCGCATCCAAGACGATCACCTTCTTCCCGATACCGGCATAGGCAAGAGCCAAATTGATGGCGATGTTTGTCTTGCCGACACCTCCCTTCCCACTGGAAACCGAAATGATGCGGGAGGCTTTGTGTGAAGATGCCCCCTCGGATGGGGATGATGTGTTTTTGTTACGCATGATCTCTCGTAGTTTCTCCGCCTGATCTGCCACTGTCAAC
>CAZPPB010000063.1:0-20213 GCA_964588355.1 uncultured Spirochaetaceae bacterium
AGGAGGAGCAGTATCCCAGCTATATCGAAGGGTTCCTCGGGACCCTGGCGCGCCGTCTGGAAGGTTCCCCCTTTGTCCCGGTCTACAAGAACATCTGGGGTGACGCGATCTGTTTCGTGTTCGAAGATCTGCTCTGCGCGGCGGAGTACGCCATGGAGCTGCGGGACATGGTGCGGGAGACCGAATGGGAACAGTTCGGCCTGCCTCGAAATCTGAGCATCCGCATCGGACTTCACGTGGGACCGGTGTATTATGCCCGGGAGCCGCTGATGAAGCGGTTGAACTTCTTCGGTTCCCATGTGAATCAGGCCGCCCGCATCGAGCCGATTACCACTGCCGGAAACGTATACGCCAGCGAGCAGTTCGCCGCCTTTCTGCTTGCCAACCAGGATAATCCTCTGGAGTGTAAATATGTCGGAGAGATCAAGCTCCCCAAGGAGTTTGGCAGCTATCCGATTTACCATATCAAGAGGAAAACGGATATAGAGTGAAAACAAATCAGGAGAGAAAGCACGATGCCGAAAACAAGCAGCTCCGCAGGTGGAAGAGGCAGCGGTAGAAGCTCAGGAGGCGCGGCGGGTAAGAAAACAGTCGCCGCAGGGAAGAAAGCATCCGGCGCGAAAAAAAGCACATCCACTGCCGGGAAAACGAGTTCGTCCGCCGCGAAGAGAGGAACAGCCGCCGCGAGAAAGACACGTACAGCCGCTGGGAGAAAGACAAGTACAGCTGCCGCCGCCAAGAAAGCTACGGCCGCCGGCAAACCGGTCAAGAAGAAGACGACCGTGAAGTCGACGGCGGCGAAGAAGAGTCCCGCCAAGAAGGGAAGCGGCGCGAAGAAAGCCGGAAAATCGGCGGCTGCAAAATCAAAGCGAACCAGCGTGACGAAGAGCGCCAAACCTGCTGCCCGGAAGAGCACGAAAAAGACCGCAGCCAGGGGCACTGCCAAGAGGACCGCCAAATCAGCTGTAGGCAAGAAAGCGGCTGTGAAAAAGACAGCCAAAAAGACAGCCAAAAAGACAGCCGGAAAGACGGCAAAAAAGGCGGCTAGAAAACCCGCCGCCCGCTCTGTTCGCAAGCACGGCGTGCTGAAAAAAGTTGCCAAAGCGCTACGAAGGCCTAAGAAGAAAAAAACAGCCGCAGGTCTCGACTCCCTGCAGAAGGTGTTGGTCGCCCACGGGGTGGAAAAGAAAGCTCCGGCGGTGCGCCCCCCCTTCCCGGCTTATCGGGGAACCATGCCTTATATCTTCGTCAGCTACTCCCACGCGGACATGAAAGAAGTGTTCCGGATCATCAAACAGCTCAACGCCAGCCGTTATCGTATCTGGTTCGACGAAGGGATCGAACCGGGAAACGAATGGCCGGAGGTCGTGGGACGGGCCGTGCTGGGCTGTTCCCAGTTCGTCGTGTTCATGAGTCCCACGGCGGCGGAATCCAGGAATGTCCGTAATGAGATCAACCTGGCCACCAGCGCGGACAAAAACATCATCGTCATCTATTTGAAGAGTACTCCCCTGACCGAGGGCCTGCTGCTGCAGATTGGAACGGTCCAGTACTACAACAAATTCGAAATGGCGGATAAAGAGTTTGTCGACAAGCTCAAACACGTATTGAGCAACGATCTGCACAACTAGCGGGAGATTCGACAGTATCCGCGCGTTCGTTGGGGGAGAACCGGTGAGGGAGAAACAGACATTTTCCGTTTCGAAGACCTTCCTTCTGGGGTTCGGGTTTTTCGGCGTGTCGGTGATCTGGTCGCTGTACAATGCCTACCTGCCGATCTTCCTGAAGAGCACCTTCGGTCTGCGCTCCTCGGTGATCGGTGCGGTCATGACGATCGACAACATCTTCGCCATTGCGCTTCTGCCCTTTCTCGGAGCTCTCAGCGACCGTACCCGCACCCGCCTGGGCCGCCGGCGGCCGTATATCCTGGTGGGATCGACCCTTGCCCTTATGTTCTTCGTGCTGGTGCCGTATTTCAACACTTTGCAGATCCTGGGCTTGATGATGCTGGCCATTATTCTCATGAACCTCTCCATGGCCCTTTTCCGATCCCCCGTTGTGGCCCTGATGCCGGACATCACTCCCTCGAAGTACCGCAGCCAGGCCAACGGCATCATCAATTTCATGGGCGGCCTGGGTGCGCTGCTGGTGTACTTTGGGGGCAAGCCGCTGTACGACCAGGACATCTCCCTCCCCTTTCTGGTCGGAGGGCTGGTGATGTTCACCGCCAGTATGCTGGTGGTGGTCTTCATCCGGGAAAAGCTTCCCGGGTCGGCAGAGCCGGGTGCGGGGAAAGTCTCTTTTCGGGCATCGATTCAGGAAGTTGTGGCCAACCTGAAAGATGTCTTTAGAGGGGAGAAGAGCTTGTTGTTAATCCTCCTGGGCATCCTCTTCTGGTTCATCGGCTTCAACTCGATCGAAACCTTTTTCACCAGCTACGCCAAGTATCACCTCGGGATAGAGGAGAGCACCGGCGCCCAGATCCTGGGTTTCTTCTCCGTGACCTTTATGATTACGTCGATCGCCTCGGGCTTTCTGGGAAGCCGGATCGGGCGGAAGCGTACGATCCGCTTCGGCCTGGCGATTCTTGTAGCTATCCTGCTGGGCAGCCTGTTCGTCCGCCGGTTCCTGCCTTTGGCACTGGTGAATGTCAACTCCCTGCCAATGGTTGTGGACATGACCACCCTGGCCAAGGTCGGGGGCTACACCGGGCTGTACTACTTCTTCTCCCAGGCTGCCAACATTGCTGCCCCCCCTTTGGCCGGTTTGCTGATCGACGCTTTCGGCTACGCCTTCCTGATGATCTTTGCAGCTGCCATGTTCCTGCTCGCCTTCTTCATCATGAGCTTCGTGAAGCGGGGTGAAGTGCAGAATTGACGGTCACAGCAATGCTTCTGCTGCTCCGGGTCGAACCGGAGCATAATGGGAGCCTCCACCGGCTCGGTCACTCCGGCGGTGGTGATGCCGGCGGGGGTATTTTTCTTCGCCCTGGTCGCCTACGCTTTGAGCCTGAGTGTCTATCTTGCCGGTGAGCTTTCCGCACCCCGCCCCTCCCGCCTCAAGGCCGTCAGAATCACCGCGCAGAGCACCGTCAGCACCAGAATGGCCAGGGCGGTGATCGTAAAGCTGTAGCGGAAGTCAAAACGGTCGCTCAGCCAGCCGATCACCGGGGTGATCAACCCCCGACCCAAGGAGATAGCCAAAAAGTATACCCCCAACAGCGTGGCCCGCTGCCGGGCCGGGGCGTGGTCGAAGAGGAAAGATTCGGAAATGGGCATGCGTACGAAAAAGAAAACTCCAATTAGAACAAGCAGGACGTACAGTCCTGCTCCGACCGAGATTCTGGGAAGGAAGAAGATCGCGGGAATCACGATGAGGCAGGCGCCAAACAGCAGGGGCAGCTTGCCCACCCTGTCGGACAGATAGCCGGCCAGAGGTGCCGCCCAGAATCCTCCGGAGTAGATGATGGCCTGCAGGCTGGCGGCGGTTTCTTCCCGGACGCCGTAGGAATCAACCAGCAGCAGTGGGATGAAACCGGTCGTGGCCTCGACCAGTGCACCGCTCAGCGTGCTCAGCGCCAAAAAAGAGAACAGCCAGATCCAGAAACGGGAGCCCCTCTTCGGCTCTTTCTCGGCCCGCTGCTCCGTTTTGGAAATGCCCCGTTTGACCGCCGCTCTCTGCAGCAGCAGCACCAGAACCACACCCACGACAAGGGTGGGGACGCTCAAAGCGATGTAGGTGCCCCTCCATCCCACGGCAACGGCGATCGCCCCGGCCAGAAGCGGCGCCAGGAAATGGCTGGCACTGCCGCCGATCACATGGATCCCGAGGGCGCTGCCCCGCTGCTCCGGTTTGGCTACCCGGGCGATCAGGTAACTCGCTGCCGGGTGATAGCCGCTTCCGGTCAGCCCGATAAGGGCGCTGGCGGCAACCAGCATCGAGAAAGAGGGTGCCAATCCGAACATCACGCCGGCAATGGCCACCCCGACGATCCCGATGAACATCATCAGCACGGGGCTGATCCGATCGCTCAGCCACCCTGCCGGCAGATGCCCTATGCCGTAGACGATGGTGAAGGCAGAAAGCAGCACCCCCGACTGGGTGTAGTTGAGGGAGAAGCTGGTGCGGATCAGGGGCAGCAGAGGAGCGGCGATCGCCGTGATCACGTGATGGGTGAAGTGGGCCAGCACGAACAACGGCATAATAGAGCCGAAGAACGCACGGAAGTACCCCTGCAGTTTTTGGGTTAACAATTGGCTTCCCGACGGAGTTGGCTCATGGGATTGGTTATAGCTCAGGCGCCGCGGTTCTGTCTACAAGGTTGATTCAGGAGCTGAACTTCAGACCTGTTTGAATCGATCCTTGAGATCTCCGTATAGACTGAGAAATTTCTCGTACTGCTTCTCGTACTCGGGATGGGGATCGGAAAAGTTCAATTCCCGATCATATCGGCATATGTCGGTGACCGTTTCCGGGATCGAAGAGATCAACCCGAGTGCCCGAGAGCATATTAGCATGTTGCCGACCAGTCCGGTGTCCGCCAGACCGACGGTTCGAATCGGCTTGCGCAGGATCTTGCCCAGGGTAGCAAGCCAGGTTTCACTCTTCAGGCCCCCTCCCACGGCCATCACCCGGTCAACCGTGATCCCGAGCGACTCCAGGGTTTCCAGACAGTTGCGCAGGGCGAAGGAAACCCCCTCCATGATCGCCTTGATGAAGTGGGCTTTCCTCGTGGCCAGGTTGATGCCGAAGAACACGCCCCTTGCGTTTGCATCCCAGTAGGGAGTGCGCTCCCCGTTCAGGTACGGCAGGAAGATCAAGCCGCCGCAGCCGTCCGGAACATCGCTGATAGCGCTGTTGTACTGCTCGAAAACGTCCCCGGAATTGGACTCCCCGGGATTGTTCTGATCGAAAGCCGTCCGGAACCAGTTCAAAGATTCCCCTGCAGTCTGGGTAATGCCCATCATCACCCATTTGTCGCGCAGACAGTAGTTCCAACAGATCGTCCGATCTTTGGCATCCGGAAGGGGGGTGTCTGCGCATACGGCAACAACGCCGGCAGTGCCGATGATCAGGGTAACCTCTCCGGATTTTACCATCCCGGCACCGAGAGAGGCGGTAGAGCAGTCGGCGCTGCCGTTGGCCACCGGGGTACCGGAGCGCAGGCCCGTTGCCTTGGCGGCCTCCTCCGTGACTTTTCCGATGATCTCGTCGGAGGGCTTCGCCTCGGGAAGGAAAGCCGAAGGAACTTCGAAAAGGTCGAACATCCTCTCGGACCAACGGCGTTCTTTGACGTTGAACAGCAGTGTCCCGCTGGCGTCTGAATAATCGATTACCATCTGTCCCGTGAGCCGGTACTTGAGGAAATCCTTGGCAACTAGGACGTGACGGATTTTCGACCAGATATCCGGTTGGTTGTCCTTTATCCACTTGAGATGGGTGGCCGTGTAGGTCGAGGTTGCCACGTTTTGGGTTTCAGCGAACACGTCGGCTTTCGCCGATTTATCCCTGTTGATGCGCTCGGCGATCGAGCTGCCTCGTTGGTCCATCCAGGTTATCGCCGGGCGGAGGACCCGCAGAGATGAATCCAGATGAGCCTGGGTGTGCATCTGGCCGCAGATTCCGATTCCCTCGATCTGAGAAAAAAGCTCGGAATGAGACTCTTGCAGGGCTCTGCAGCAGGTTATGAGGGCCTGCCACCACTTTTCAGGATCCTGTTCGGCATAACCCGCAGCAGGAGTGTCGATGGAATATTCTTCGCTCGCCGAAGCCTCTACATGTCCGTCGGTTTTCACCAGGCCGACTTTCAGACCGGTCGTGCCCAGATCGATGCTCAGGATTATACTCATTGTTCCGATACCTCGCCTGTGGAATTTTAAGTCGTTGCGGCCTTGGGTTTTTGACCGTACATGGTCTGGGCAAACAAGCGCATCTCCCGAATATCCTCTTCGGATATCAACTGGGGTTTTCCGATGCTCATGGCCATGATGTACACCTGGGCGGTCTTCTCCACCACGTAGCTGACCTTCAGGACTTCCCTGAGGTCCCGGCCGGCACAGAGAGTTCCGTGATTGGGCAGGATCACCGCGTTGCGCTCCTTCCCCAGAGCCTGGATCACGTTTTCGGCCAACTGCGGGGTTCCCGGAAGAGCATACTCGGAGCAGACGATTTTCGCCCCCACGAGCTGTACGAAATCCTCGCTGATACCGGGCAGATCCATGTGATTCGCTCCCAGGACGCTGGAATAGATCGGATGAGTGTGGATCACAGCCCCGATATCAGGGCGGGCTCTATACACGGCCGCGTGCATCGGCTTCTCTATCGAGGGCACTGCGGTGCCGTCGACCACTTCGAGTTTCTCGTTCAACACCACCACGTCACGGGTGCGGATTTCCTCATACTCCACCCCGCTCGGACTGATATAGATCAAGCCGGTCTCACGGTCCCGGATGCTGATGTTGCCCCAGGTGCCAACGGTGAGGCGCTGTTTAACCATGGTAATACCGCCCACCACGACCAGCTCTTTGAGTTCCTCTTTTATCTTTACAGGCATTTTCCCTCTCCTTTTATGTTCTCTAATAGAAGTGTTTACGCTGTCCGTCGTTCCTGCATGGTCGTGCTGATGAAGTTCACTACCATGACCACTATGATAATCATACCCCAGATGGCAATCGTCATGAACGAGCTGACTCTCAGCAGATTGAAGCCGCTGGAGACGATCTGCAGGATAACCAGGGCCATGACGACGCCTGCAACCCTGCCGAATCCGCCGGAGGCGCTTGTTCCCCCCAGGACCGATGCAAGGACGGTGACCAGGAGGTAGGATTCTCCGTATCCCGCCTTGGCCGAGTTGAAACGGGAAATCATGATCAGCGCGGCGAAACCGGCGTAGAGGCTCGACAGCAGGTAGGTCTTGTACAGAACCGCCCGATTGTTCACACCGGAAAAATAGCTGGCAGTGGGGTTTGACCCGAGCATATAGATGTTGAAGCCCAGGGGGGTGCGGTTCAGGACCACCGCCAGGGCCAGGGCGCAGAGTGCAAAGATGATCGTACAAAACGGAACGCCCGCTATGGTTCCGTTTCCGATGAACCGCACCGCATTAGGCAGGCCGGAAATCACGTAACCCTTGGTAATCACGATCGTCAGTCCGTTGATCAGGGTCATCATGCCCAGGGTGGCCAGAATCGGCGAGACGTTGAGCCCTGCTATCAGAACGCCGTTGATCAGACCGATGAGCAGAGCGGTTGCCAGTCCGGCGGCAATCGCCAGGATGACCAGTGCAAAAGCACCGGAAGGGGGAGCGGCGGGGTCGATCGTGCTTGTCAGGATCATGGCGGTCACGATCCCGGTCATATTCGCTGTGGCGATGATCGAGAGGTTGATCCCTCCGGTGAGCATGGTGATCATCATGGCCATGCTGAGCAGTCCTAGCTCTGGGAGCTGAAAGGCCATGGATTGGAAGTTGCCGAAGGTCAGGAACTGTCTCGGGTTGAGAACCCACATCAGGAGAAACACGGCCACCATGATTATCCCCAGGATAAAGCTCTGAGACAGTTTAAGCTTCTTCAACACCGGACCTCCTCGACATTATTCGCCTTCGATGATGATCGCCCGCTTGGTTCTGGCTCTTCGCTGGTAGGCGCTGAAGGAAACGCTCAGGATGATCACCAGTCCGATAAACACGTTGTACCAGAAGGAGGAGACCCGCATCAGGGTAAGTCCGTTGCTCATGATGGCGATGAGGGTCACCCCCAGAATAGTGCCGAACAACGTCCCGGTTCCTCCGGCCAGACTGGCTCCCCCCAACACCACCGCGGCCAGGACGTCGAGCTCCTTCCCGACGATGGAGTTCGGAGCCACGGTTTGCACGAGCAGAGCCTGTACCAATCCTGCAAGCCCGGCCATCAGGCCCATGAAGGAGTACACGAACATCTGAAGCTTGAAGATGTTGAACCCGACCCGTTTGGCGGCGGTCATGCTCCCGCCCATGGCATAGATCCCGCGGCCCAGCTTGGTGAAGCGCAAGATAGCCCAGGCGACCACGATCGCGATGATCCAGATCAGGGTGATGATGGACAGTCCATAAGCGATGCCATTGGCATTTCGCAGGGTGAATACACGGATATCGGCGAAGGAGCGGAACCAGTCCGGCAGAGCGTAGATCCACTTCCCCCCGGAGATCACCGTCAGGATCCCGTAAAAGATGTTCAAGGTGGCGATCGTGGTGATGATCGTGGGGATTTTGAAGAAGTGGATCAGGGTAGCGTTGATCAAACCGAGGAGGATACCCACCCCGGCGGCCACCAGGAAGGCGATCAGGATGTTGCCGCCGTATTTGATGATCATCACCGCCATGACATATTCAGCAACCGTGGCCACCGCGGTGAAGGAGATGTCGATCCCCCCGGAAATCAGCACGAAGGTCACCCCGACGGCGAAAATGCCGATAAACGAGTAGCTCTTCAGCAGGTCGAACAAGTTCTCCAGGGTAAAGAAGTTGGGATTGACCAGGGTAATGATCATGGAAAAAAGAATGATTACGAGCAGTACGTAGGTCTCGTGATGTTTGAACCACTTCTTCATTTTTCGAACCCTCTATCGCACCGTATCGACACAGCTCTGCACCTCTTCCTCGCTGGTTTCGGCGGCCTGGAACGCGTCGACCAGTCTGCCTTTGTGCATGACCAGGATGCGGTTGCAGTTGTGGAACACTTCCGCCACCTCATCTGAGATGACGATAATGCCCATGCCCTCCCGGGCCAGCTTGCGGATGATCTCATGGATGGCGCTTTTCGCCGCTACGTCGATACCTACCGTCGGTCCGTCCAGGATCAAGATTTTCGGATCGGTGGCAATCCACTTCGCCACTACCACCCGCTGCTGATTGCCTCCGGATAGGGTCTGCACCGGAGATTCGACCGAAGGGATGCGGATCGAAAGCTCCTCGATCCAGTGTCCGATGCTCTCCTGTTTTTTCTTTTGATCGATCAGCTTGAGTGCGCCGAGGATCTTTTCGATGATGGTGATCACGATGTTCTTGCCCACCGACTGCTCCATGACCAGTCCCTGAACCAGGCGGTTCTCCGGAACATAACCGATTCCCAGGTCGATTGCCTCCTGAACCGATCGGATGCGGACCGCCTCTGCCCGGATGCGTATCTCTCCGCAGTCCGGCTGCATCATGCCGAACAGACATTGGGCCAGCTCGGTTCGACCGGACCCGAGCAGTCCGGTAAGTCCAACGATCTCTCCGGGCAGGAGGGTGAAGTTGATATCCTTGAAATTGCCGCCCTTGCTGAGATCTCTGACTTCCAGCAGCGGCTGTTCCGCCCGAGGGGAATATTCGTAGTGGCTGTAGTCGAGCTTTTTCCCGGTCATCAGAAAGGTCAGTTTTTCACTGCTCAGCTCCCCGCTGGGAAAGACTCCGATTTTCTTGCCGTCCCGTAAAACCGTCACCCGCTGGGCGATTTGAAGCACCTCATCGAGCTTGTGGCTCACAAACATCGTGGCGATACCCTTGGACTGCAGGTCCGTAATCACCCGGAACAGGGCTTCGATCTCTTTACGGGTCAACGCCGTGGTGGGTTCATCCAGGATGAGCAGCCTGACGTCGCTGGTCAGCGCCCTGCAGATGGCGACCAGCTGTTGATCCGCCACCGAAAGGTCGCTCACCAGTTCATCCAGGGGGATTCGTACCTCGATTCTCTGCATGGCCGATTCGGCAATCCGGCGCACGGTGCGCCAGTTGATGAATCGGCTTTCCGCGGCGATCGTTTGCGCCAGGGCGATATTCTCCGCGACGGCAAGGTTCGAAAACAGGGAAAGATCCTGGTAGATGACCTCGATTCCCTTGCGGATCGAATCGATCGATTGCAGATGATGCTGGATCTGCCCGTCCATCTCGATCCGGGCTCCTTCATCCGGTCGCTCGACCCCCGAGATGATTTTTATCAGCGTGGATTTTCCCGAACCGTTTTCTCCGACCAGGCAGTGGATTTCACCCCTTTCGATCTCGAAGTCCACGGAGTCCAGGGCCTGAACGCCGGTGTAGCGTTTGCTGATATTTGTCATGGAAAGAAACAGATCGCTCACCGTTTTCCCCTTGCCGGTTAGTATAATGCTGAGGAGCAGAAATATGAATAGAGCCTCCCCTCAAGGCGGAGAGGCTCTACCCTTGTTTCAAAGACTTGCCTCTTGTGAGCTTAGAAGCCGAAGCTGTCCACGTTTTCAGGAGTGATGTCGGCCATGGCGTCGACCTTGATGACCTCTCCGTCCAGGCTGATCTTTCCGACTCCCGGCACTTCCATGCCGTCGGTGATCTTGCCGCCTTCAAGCAGCGTCTTGGCTACCCAGGTCAGGGAGTAGCCGGCGTCCTTCGGATCCCACAGGATGCCCCACTGCATACAGCCCTCTTTGAGGTACGGAGCGGCGTGTCCGGGAATTACCGTGCCGACTACCGTAACCTTGCCGCAGAGACCTTTTTCCTTCAATGCCTGGGCGGCTCCCGGAGGTCCGAGGCTGCCGAATCCCACGATTCCCTTCAAGTCGGGATAGGCTTTGAGCAGTTCCAATGTCTTCTGCTTCGAGAGTTCCTGGTCTTCTCCGCAGGGGATCCGTTTGGTTACCAGCTCCAGGCCGGGGTATTTCTGCTTGGCCCACTTGATTCCCTCGTCGGCCCAGAGGTTGTGCAGGGGTACGGTCAGTGAGCCAACGAAGATGGCGTACTGGCCGGTGTCGCCCATGAACTCGACCAGCTTGTCCCAGTGATGACGACCGAACTCCACGTTGTCGATCAGTTCGATATCATAGTCCTTGCCGACCTGATCGGGAGACTCGTGGGTGAGCACTATGATCCCCTTGTCTTTTGCCTTGGCAAAGGCAGGTTCCAGCGCTTTGGCGTCGTTGGGAACCACACAGATGGCATCTACACCCTTGCTGATCAGGTCCTCGACTATCTTCACCTGCTGGGCGGGATCCGCATCCGCGGGTCCGAGCTGATAGGCATTCACGTCCAGATCGCTGTTCGCCTGGTTTACCCCCTCTTCCAGTCGGTTGAACCAGGGGATCCCGGTGATCTTGACTACCGTGACGATTTCATACTCTTCCGACGGTGCGCTTCCTCCGGCGAAGAGGGGCAACGTGAAGAGAAGCAGAATCGCAGCGGTAATCAACCGTTTAGGCCACGTACGCATGACGTACCTCCTTGGATTGGTATTTATTCGGCAAGGGGGTTAGGCCCCCTTTGCTTCCCATTAGATATCCGAACGTCCCTCCAATAATGAGCATATTCTCAATTTCGTCATAGGCTTTCATATCGGGTGGCGTCAACGCTCGAGATGTGCTTTTTTTTGCAGACAGGTTGACATGTTGTTCGTTTTTTGTTATAAAGCACATATATTGAACAATTAAACTGGATTTTTGTTTGTTTGTCAAGCGGTTTTTGTGAATTAAATGTCGTACGAACGAAAAAAGCGGATACGGAATATTGTTAATCTGCTCAACCAAAAAGCGGAGCTCTCGGTGAAAGAAGTTGCCGGAATGCTTCACGTCTCCGACATGACGGTCCGGCGGGACCTGGACGCCCTGGAGCGTCAGGGAACCATCCGCAGGACCCACGGCGGAGCTGTCCTGCTGGATCCGGGCACCGGAGAGAGAGATCCGTACGTGCTCGGGGAACAGACGACAAAGAACGCTCGGGAAAAAAACCTGATCGGCAGCACGGCGGCTTCCATGGTTCAGCCGCAGGAGACCATATTTCTCGATTCCGGCTCGACGACACCCTTTGTCGCCAAACATCTGCCCTTCGATCTCCCGATCACCGTTCTCTGTTACACCTTTACCAACGCCCTGGAGTTCTATCCGCGTAAAAACACCAACCTGATCCTCCTGGGCGGCTTCCTGCACAGGGATTCGAATATCTTCCACAGCGCCGAAAACCGCGCATTGGTTAGCAACACCCGCGCGGACATAGCTTTTATTTCCACAGGCGGGCTCGATTTCCAGCTCGGTTTGACGACCTATTTCTACTACGAGGCGGATATCAAGAGGGAGATGATCCGCTCCGCCCGGCAGATTATTCTGGTTACCGATTCGACCAAGTTCGGCAAGATCAGCATCACCCATTTCGCCGGACTGGATGAGATCGATACGATCGTCACCGACGAGGGTATGCCGGAGGAGTACCGCAGGATACTCGCCGATCGGGGCATCGAGCTGATCATTGCTGCTCAGGGCGACAGTCAATAGAGATCAGAGGAGATGTACCCATGAACCTGGAGTTCAAAGGAAAAACAGCGATCGTTACCGGAGGCAGTCGCGGGATCGGCGCTGCCATCAGTGCCTTGTTCGCCTCCAGCGGCGCGAACGTGATGATCGACTATCTCCCGGTTGAAAAGGACATCGAAGGTCTGAAGCAGGTCGAGCAGGAAATCAGGGACGGTGCGGGCTCTTTCGAGTCATTCGCCGGTGATGTCACCTCTCCTGCGGCCATGGAGCAGTTGTGCAGCGCAACCCTGGAGCGGTTCGGCGGCCTGGATATTCTGGTCAACAGCGCCGGATTCACCTCACCGGCCAAGATCACCGACCTCTCCACGGATTTGTGGAACAGCGGGATCGATGTAAATCTCAGCGGTGCTTTCTTCGCCTCCCGCGCCGTCTGCGGACACATGATCTCTCAGGGGCGGGGGAGGATCATCTACATCGGGTCGGCGGGCTCGATTACCGGCGGCGGAGGGTCGGCGGCCTACTCAGCGGCCAAGGCGGGAATCAACGGATTGGTTCGGGCTCTGTCCAAGGAGCTGGCGCCTCAGGGAATTACGGTCAACGCGGTGCTGCCCGCTCTGATTGAAACCGATCTATTGAAGGACAAAGAACCTGACCCAAAAAAAAGGAATAAATACATAGAGCGCATCCCTGTCGGGCGTTTTGGTACTCCCCGGGATGTGGCCTATACGGTGCTGTTTCTGGCGTCGGAGTATGCCGGATTCATCACCGGACAGAACATCATCGTTGATGGTGGAGCTACCTATAAATAAGACAGTAGAGCGATCCGCTCAGCACCGCTGGGTGAGTCGACATCTGCATGGTTTGGAGGATGAAATGAACAAACAGCAAATCCTGGACAAAGTCTACAAGCTGGGCTTCGAGGGAGAGCGCAACGTCAGAGGGTGCGCCCAGTGTGCCATTGCCGCCGTACAGGACGCCACGGAGATACGGAACGATCTCGTGTACAAATCGGCCAGCGGTCTGGCCGGGGGCGCCGGGGAGTGCACCGACGGACTCTGCGGCGGGTATTCCGGAGGAATCATAGCGATGAGCATGTTCTTCGGCCGCACCCGGGCCGAAGAGGCGACGAAGAAGGGACGGGCGGACAAGTACGTGTCCTTCAGGATGGCCGCGGCACTGCACGACAAGTTCATGGAGAAGTACGGGACGGTGATCTGCTCGCAGATACACGAGAAGATCTTCGGCCGCTCCTTCGACCTGAGAGACGACGAGCAGAAACAGGCCTTCCGGGATGCCGGGGCCCACGAACGGGAAGACGGCTGCTGCGCCGTGGTCGGTGACGGAGCCCGGTGGGCTACGGAGCTGATCCTGGCCGAACTCGAAGCGAACGGGCTGAAGCTGGAGGATTTCAAGGATCTGATCAACACGGGGAAGTGAATCGCAGATCGCGATACAGCGATCAGTAAAAATACAACTCGCATGAATAGAGGAGGAAATACGTTATGCCTGAAGCGGATAAAGAGGGAAAGACCTATCACGTGAACGTACCCCAGAAGGGGAAGCTGTTTTTCTTGAAAGGATCGACGGAGCTGGATTGGGGGATGAAGAACCGGCTGGCCCGGATTTTCAATCCCAGGGACGGACGCACCGTGATGCTGGCCATCGATCACGGCTATTTCCAGGGCCCGACCTCGGGGCTGGAGCGGATCGACGTAAGCATCATGCCTCTGGTGCCGGACGCCGACGTGGTGATGTGCACCCGGGGGATCCTGCGCGCCATCGTGCCGCCCTCGGTGACCAAACCGGTGGTGATCCGCGCCTCCGGAGGACCGAGCATTCTCAAGGAGCTGTCCGACGAGCAGATTGCCATGGACATGGAGGACTGCATCCGTCTGGGCGTTTGCGCCACGGCCATCCAGGTGTTCATCGGCGGCCAGTTCGAATCCCGCTCCGTGGTGAACATGACCCGGCTGGTGGATGCGGGGCTGCGCTACGGGATCCCCACCATGGCGGTTACCGCGGTGGGTCGGGAGATGGAGCGAAACGCCAAGTACTTCCGCCTGGCCACCCGTATCTGTGCCGAGCTGGGCGCCAACTACGTGAAGACCTACTACGTTGAAGAGGGATTCGAGACGGTGACCGCGGCCTGTCCGGTTCCGATCGTGATTGCCGGAGGTAAGAAGCGCCCGGAGCTGGATGCCCTGAAGATGGCCTACAACGCGATCGACCAGGGAGCCTCCGGGGTGGACATGGGACGGAACATCTTCCAGTCCGATTCGCCGGTGGGGATGATGAAGGCGGTCAAGGCCATCGTGCACGGCAGGGAGAAGCCGGACAAAGCCTACGACCTGTACCAGACGATCAAGAACAAGAAGAAATAGCAGCGAAGTATGAGCTACTTACAAAAATACTCTGATGAGGTCCGGGACTTCACCATGGTCTGCAAGCGTCTGGCCGACCGGATGTACGTGACCAGCCAGGGGGGAAACCTCTCCTACAAGCTGGAGGAGAACCTGGTTCTGATCTCCCCGACCTGCGTGTGCAAGTCCGATATCTCCGAGATGGATGTTGTGTTCATCGATCTGGAAGGCAGGACGGTGGAAGGGACGCGCAAGCCCACCGGAGAGGTGCCGATGTACCTCAACTTCTACCGGGACCGGCCGGACATCAAGTCGGTGATCCACTGTCATCCGCCCTATACCAACACCTTCGTCATCCTGAAAGGGACGAACTGGCTGATGAGACCGGTTTTCCCGGAGACGGTGGCGGAGGTGGGGCCGGTACCGCTTGTGCCCTACGGGGAGCCGCTGACCCAGAGGCTGGCCGACAACTTCGCTCCCTACGTAAAGAAGTACAACGCCTTTCTCATGGAGAACCACGGCCTGACGATCCTGAGCCCCGCCGATATCTGCAGGACCATGCAGCTGGTGGATATCCTCGAGGTGAGCGCGATCTCCATGCTCCAGGCTCTGGCCATAGGGGAGATCAAAGAGCTGACTCCGGAGGATGTGCAGAACCTCGAGAACACGATGCGGACCCGGAACCTGCCGATGATCGGAGCCCCGGGGGTGAACAAGTCCATGGTGGATCTGTACTTTACCGAGGACGGCTAGGAGGAGTACTTTTGCCACAAAAACCGTTTTCCACACCCGTCCAGCCGGACATCGATGAGCTTCTGGCCGTGCTTCGCCTAGAGGGGGCGCCGAAGCGGATTCATCATATAGAGCTGTTCCTCGATCCGGAGATCATCGAGGCGGTGGATCGGTGCTATGGGCTTTCCGGGGACCTGGATCGCTCGGATCCCTTCTATACCCTGGAGCGGGACATCCGAGTCCATGCCTTTCTGGGCTACGACGCCTTCCACATCAGTTTCTTCCCCAATGACATATTTCCCATGCCTGCTCTGGAAAGCGGCGATACCGCGGGGGGAGATCAAAGCCGGGGTCGGCGGGAGTGGGTGGAGGAACACGATGCTGCTGTCCGCGACTGGGCCGATTTCGAGGGTTATCCCTGGCCCACGGTGGATCAGATCGACCTCAGCTCCTTGGAGTGGATGGAGAAGAACCTTCCGGAGGGCATGGGCTGCTACGAGCTAACGGCAAGTGTCTTCGAGACGGTCAATTTTCTCCAGGGCTACGAGCGGCTCTGCTACAACCTGTTCGACGTTCCTGACCTGGTGGCCGCAATCTGCGAGAAGGTCGGCCGCTTCTTCGTGGATTTCACGGAGCTGATCTGTGATTTCGAGTGCATGAGTGTTGTGTGGGGATCGGACGATCTGGGATTCCGCTCCGCCACCATGACCAGCCCGGAGTTCCTGAGGCAGCAGATCCTGCCCTGGCACCGGGAGTGTGCCAGGATCGCCCACGAGCACGGCAAACCCTACCTCCTGCACTCCTGCGGGAACCTCGATGCGGTTATGGAGGACCTGATCGAGACCGTGGGCATCGACGGCAAGCACTCTTTCGAGGACACGATCCTGCCGGTCAGTGAAGCCTATGAGCGCTACGGGCAGCGGATCTCGATCCTCGGCGGGATCGATGTGGATTTTCTCTGCCGGGCTTCCGAGAACGAAATCCGCAGGCGGGTGAGGCAGACCCTGGAGGCCTGCACGAGCCGGGATCACGGCAGCGGCTACTGCCTGGGCACCGGCAACACCGTGGCCAACTACATGCCTCTTGACAGCTACCTGGTCATGCTCGACGAGGGGCGGAACTACCGGTTGTAAATATGCCTGACTTGGGCAACTGCTGATTCAATGCGATCGGGTTTGTGAAGACAGCTTGATGATGTAACTAGGTGTCTTTCCCGTCCTTGGTTGAATCCAGATACAGTGCCTGTTTCAAGCGCTGCTCTATCGTTTCACCCCTGCTGAGCGACAGTGCCTGAAAAGGAGTCTGTTGTGGAATCCTTTGCTTGATCGTGGACGACAGGGTTTCGAAATTACCGTACTCCTTCGGGATCGTTACCAGCTTGTCTCCCTTTTCTTTATAGATGAACAGGAAGGGACGGCCCTGCTGTTGGGTGCAGTACCCGGCCGCGCTGACCTGATCCCACGGGAAGGCGAGCAGGTCCCCGTCGGGCATCTGGCATACCAGCTCCGTGTCTGATGTTTCTACCCAGCTGTTCATATGGTTGCGGAAGAAGCGCAGCAGTAAATAGTCCAGATAGGCTGCGCCGGCCAGGGCGATGATGCCCAGGAGGGTTCCGGCCAAGATCAGCAGCAGGATGCCCGCTGCCGGCAGAACGATCACGATCAGGAAGAGGATGATCATCCGCGGATTCGAAGTAATGGTGATTGTATGACGCATCAATGGTTCCTTGACCGGAGAAGCCGATCCTGATTCCGGCTAAAACAACTTCAACAACTCCTCCGCCGTATTGGGCCTGGTACTCCCAATAGTAACAGATTCGACCTGGGTGTTGAAGGATCCGAAACCCGGCGTTCCCGGTTTTTCCGCCGTGCAAATTCTGCTGCGGTTGCCAGATCCTTATTTAGATGGAATGATGGTTTTTAAAACACGGAAGGAGAACACAGGCATGGATTTCAAGAAGATCGTAGAGAAGAACCGCTCCTATCGCCGTTTCGACCAGAACCGTGGGCTGGATGAGACAACCCTTTTGGAACTCGTGGATCTGGCCCGCCAGACCCCCTCGGCGGGGAATCGACAGCTGCTGCGGTACGTGCTTTCCTGCTCGCCGGAGATCAACAGCCGGATATTCGAGACCCTCGGCTGGGCTGCTTCTCTTCCCGACTGGCCCGGGCCGCAGAAGGGGGAGCGGCCCACGGGCTATATCGTGGTTGTGACCGATGTAGACAGCTGGGATTGGGTCCGGGTCGATCTGGGCATCGCCGCCCAGACGATCCTGTTGGCGGCGGCGGCCCGGGGTCTGGGGGGCTGCATGTTCGGTAACATGCGCAAGGAGCAGCTCAGGGAGATCTTGAAGCTTGAGGAAAGGCTGAAGATCGAGCTGGTGATCGCCCTGGGCAAGCCGGTGGAAGAGGTGGTGCTCGAGGAGGTGGTGGAGGGCCAGTCGATAACCTACTACCGGAGCGCAGACCGGGTGCACCACGTGCCCAAGCGAAAACTCACTGACCTAGTGATTCGGATCTACGACTGAGCAGCGTTGCGGCGGCTTAGGGACGACGGACACCCCGATACCTGCTGCGGTGATCAGCAGGCCCCCCACGATCTTGTGCAACGTCAGCGGCTCGTGGAAGTAGAGCACCGCGATCACGGCCGTGATCGGCAGGGCCAGCATGGTCATGATCGAAGCGGTGGCCGTGGACAGCAGTCGATAGGCCACGGTCACCATGATGTGGGAAAAAGCGGAAAGGACGGCGATTGCGGCCAGCAGCATCCAGATCGCCGGCACCGTGAGATTCGGGGAAGGGGTGAAGCGCCAGCTTTGTCCGGGTATGAGATTGACACCGATTCCCGCGAGCACCATGGAGAAGAACATGAACAGAACCACGATGTTGCTGGGGCTGTCGCTCTTTCTCAGCTGGCGCAGAGCCGCCCGGGCTATTCCTCCCAGAAGAGCGGTGGACATCCCGATCCCGTGTCCCAGGGTGAGGCCCTGGAAGTTAGGGCTGACGATCAGATACAGACCGGCCAGGGCTGCGGCCAGAGGTGCCAGGACCCACAGGGAGAAGCGTTCCTTGAACAACAACATGGCAAGGAGGATGGCGAACACCGGATAAACGTAGAGATACAGGGTCGCGGTGAGAAGGCCGATGAGGTCGATCGTCCAGAAGAAGAGGATCATCGAGACTGCACCTGTCAGTCCACGTAGAAGCAGAAGGGGCCAGTTGTTGAAGCGTATCTTCTCTCTACTGATTAGCATCCAGACAAGAATGACGATGACCGTAAACAGGCTGCGATAAAAAGCCTTGGTCCAGGAGCTGACCGAAGGACCCAGGTAGCGGACCAGGGACTGCATCACCGACAGTCCGAGAACCGACAGCAGCATCGGCAGTTCCCCTCTGGGGGATTTGCGGGTTGATGAATTGCCCATAGCTTTCAAGCGGTTTTCTGGATCCGGGCGGCGATGCGGTTTGCCTTTTCGGCAAGCTCGCCCTCATCCACTCCAGCCAACCGGCCCTGTTCCACCACCACCCTGCCGTTGATGATCGTGTAGGCGCTCTTGTGGTCGACTCCGGCGAACACCAGGGCCGCCAGGGGATCGGAGAGCGCACCGGCGTACTCGAGTTTGTGCACATCGAACAGGGCCAGATCCGCACCCCAACCCGGCTCGATTTTTCCGATCCTGGAGAAGTTCAACACCCTGGCTCCGTTACCGGTGGCCAGGCCGAAGACCTGGTGCACGTTTATAGCATCCGCGCCGTAGCGGACCCGCTGGAGAAAGAGGGCCTGGCGCATCTCCCCCAGAAAATCCGAGGCGTCGTTGGAGGCCGAGCCGTCCACAGCCAGGGAGACGGTGATCCCCCGTTCCAGCATCTCCTTGACCCGGGCGATGCCGCTTCCCAGGCGCATGTTGGAGGAGGGGCAGTGGCATATTGCCGTGCCGCTTTGGCGCAGCATCTCCAGCTCTTCATCGGTGAAGTGGATCCCGTGGGCATAGGAGACGTCCTGCCCGACGAACTCCCACTCCTCCATCAGCTCGAGGGGCCGCTTGCCGTGGGTGCGCAGGCAGTAGGCGTCCTCGTCCTTCGTTTCGGCCAGGTGGGTGTGCAGCCGCACGTCGTAGGAGCGGGCCAGGCGGGCGGTCTCCACCATAAGCTCTTTGCTCACCGAGAAGGGGCTGCAGGGTGCCAGGATGACTTTTCGCATGGCCAGGGGATCCGGGTTGTGGTACTGCTCGATCACCCGCCGGCTGTCCGCCAGGATCTGCTCCTCGGTCTGCACAACCGAGTCCGGGGGCAGCCCTCCGTCCTTCTTGCTCAGGCTCATCGAGCCCCGGGTGGGGGAGAAGCGCATGCCGATCCGGTCGGCCGCCTCGAACTGAAGGCCCATCAGGTCGGCGGCGAAGCCCCGGGGGTAGAGGTAGTGGTGGTCGGTGGTGCAGGTGCAGCCGGTCTTGGCCAGCTCCCCCATGGCCGTCTGGGAAGAGATCGACACAGCCTCCTCGTCTATGTTCTTCCACACTTCGTAGAGATACACCAGCCAGGAGAACAGCTTGGCGTTCTGCACCGCTGGAACATTTCGGGTCAGCACCTGGTAGAAGTGATGGTGTGTGTTGACGAACCCTGGAACAACCACGCAGCGGGAGGCGTCGATGGTGCGCGTGGGCCCAGTCCCGGACCCGCCGGGCGGGTCTGCGGGAAACTCGAGATCCCTGCCGACACGGCTGATCAGGTTGTCCCGGATCAGGACGTCGGCACCTCGAAGGGGTTCGCACTCCGGATCCCCGGGATCCGGATAGAGGGCGTAGCAGTTTTTCAGCAGGATCATGATCGTCGGGATCCTTTGGGCCGATTGGTCCCGCCGGTCCCGTCCGTCTCCCCGGCCGCATCAGCCGCCCCG
>CAZPPB010000064.1:0-20112 GCA_964588355.1 uncultured Spirochaetaceae bacterium
TCGAAGATGCGGTTGATCAGGCGGGTGAGGGTGGTCTTCCCGCTGCCGGTCTGTCCCACGATCGCGATGGTCTCAGCCGGGCGGGCCCTGAAGCTGATGTCCTCCAGCACGGTGGCTCCGTTGTAGCCGAAGTGAACCTTTTCGAATACCACCTCACCCCGGATTTCCTCATCCACTCCTTCCCGGTTCTCGTCCAGCTCGGTCTCCGTCTTGATCATGTTGAGGACCCGTTCGGCGCTGGCCATACCCAGCTGCACGAGGTTGAAGGAGAAGATCGAGATGAAGGTCGTGAAACGCAGGGTCCCGAACAGCCCCATGAAGGCAACCACGTTGCCGAGGGTTACCGCGCCGCTTCGCCACAGCAGAAGCGCGTGCAGGAGACCGGCTCCCCAGCAGAGGCTGAACATCAGCATGGGCAGATAACGTGCCTGGATGATGCCCTGGCGGACGAAATAGTCCCGGAACTGACGGGCGCTGCCGGTGAACTTGTCCCACTCGTAACGCTCCCGGACGTTGGCCTTGACCACCTCGATGCCCGCAACGGCCTCGGTCAGCCCGGCGTTCATCAAGCCGAACTGTTCTCTCTGGGCGATGCTCACCGGTTTCAGACGCCGGTTGTAGTCGACAAGGGTGGCGGCCAGCAGACCGGTGAAGATCAGCGGGACCAGCAGCAGAGAAGTATTGATCAGTCCGATCATGACCACAGGCACGACCAGGGCCAGGGAGGAGTCGATGATCAACATCACCCCCGGACTGAACATCATATTGAGCATGTGAACGTCGTTGGTGGCCCGGGCCATGATGTCGCCGATGCGCTGGCGGCCGTGGAAGGTCTGGCTCTTGCCCAGAAGGTTGGCGTACAGCTCTTCCCGGGAGTTCTTCTCGATCTTCTGGGCCAGCAGCTCAACCGAGAAGTTGCGCAGGATTCCGGTCAGACCCTGTCCGGCAGCGGAAGCTAGAATTCCGAACACGGGCAGGAGCAGATCGTACATCTCGAAACCCTGCACCCGGATCACGTCGAAGGCGCGGCCCACGAATATCTGGATAGTGCTGTAGGCGAAGTTGTTGGCCACCGCACAGGCCACCAGGGCGAGGGGGAGAACGGGATAGCGCAGCATATGGGAGAGGATCCAGCGTACCGGTCCCCTGCGGTTGTACCGGTACTCATTCTCGATCTGAAACTCTTGTTTGGTCATGATTTTGTACAAAGTCTTTTCAGCTGTACATCTTCTGCGCCCGAAACCCGGGGCGTTAGCAAAATGTAGCTGTTTTTCTCGGGGGAGGCAAAGGATTTCGCCTCGATCGGCCGAGCCCCTGGCTTGTTCCGACACGTCGAATCGGCTAGAATTGTCCGTAGCTTCCGTGCGCAGGAGTTCTTGTTTGGCGAGCACAACAGCCGGTGCAGCTGCACAGCGTCCCGTCCACACCTACTCGATCGTCGCAGTGGACCGGGAGGCCGGGGAAATAGGTGTGGCTGTACAATCCCACTGGTTCTCCGTGGGGTCGACCGTTCCCTGGGCCGAAGCCGGGGTAGGAGCGATAGCCACCCAGTCCTTCGTAAATCTCTCTTTCGGACCCCGAGGCCTGGAGCTGCTGCGGAAGGGGCGCAGTCCGCAGCGGGTGGTGGAGGAACTGCTTCGCAGCGATCCGGCAGGGCAGATGCGCCAGCTGGCGGTTATCGACCGGCACGGCACGGCTGCGGCCCACACGGGCAGGCGCTGCGTACCCGAAGCGGGACACGTGCTCGGAGAGAACTTCTCCGTGCAGGCCAACCTGATGGCCAGTGCTGAGGTCTGGCCGGCTATGGCGCGAAGCTTCCAACGCAGCTCGGGTCCGCTGGCCGAGCGTTTGGTCGAGACGCTGAGGGCAGCTCAGGCCTGCGGTGGGGACCTGCGGGGCACACAGTCGGCGGCGATCGTGGTGGTTCGGGTCGAACCTACGGGACTGATCTGGAAAGACAGGCTGATCGATCTGAGGGTCGAAGACCACCGGGACCCTCTGGGGGAGCTGAGCCGCCTGCTGCGGGTTTTTCGAGCCTACGAACATATGAACCGGGGCGATGAGGCTCTGGAGGCTGAAGACGGTCCGGGAGCCCTGCGGGAGTACGGTGAGGCCCGGCGGCTGTACCCGGACAGTCAGGAGATACGCTTCTGGAGTGCCGTCTCCCTGGTGAATGCGGGGGAGCTCGAGCAGGCTCTTCCTGTCTTCGGGGAGCTGTTTGGCGCCCATCCCAACTGGGAAACGCTGCTCGAGCGGATCTACGGGCTCGGTCTGCTCAGGACTGACCGGAACGGCTATGAGCGGATTTTTGTCTCTGTCCGAAGGACCTCAGCGCGGAGGGGGGAAAAGCAGTGAGCACAACGGGTAAGAAAGACTTCCATTCCGAGATCGATTTCATCCTCCGAATCGCCGGGGAAGGGGGGGAGGGGGTAATCAGCTGTGGGGAGCTGTTCGCCCGGGCGGCTGCCCGCACCGAGTATCATGTGTTCACCTTCCTCACCTACCCGGCAGAGATGCGGGGCGGATTCGCCATGGTCCAAGTTCGTGTCCGGGATTCGACGATCTACTCCCTGGGAAGCAGGCTGGACTGCCTGGTGGTGTTCAATCAGCCGGCTCTGGACCGTACGGTCAAGGAGCTGAAAACCACGGGTACTCTGGTCTATGATCCCGAGGCCGTACGGCTTCCCGAGAATTTAGAGGCCTCGGCACTGTCTGTACCCCTGACGAAGCTATCGAAGCGGGCCACAGGCGTCACGTTGGGTAAAAACATCGTGGCCCTGGGCGCCCTGGGATATCTGGTGGAGATGGAGCAGGAGGTTCTGGAAGGGCTGGTGCGGGATCGCTTTGCCGCCAAAGGCGCAGAGGTTGTTAAGCGAAATCTGGCAGCCCTGCACGCCGGAGAGGCTTACGCAGCCGAGCACAGCTGGCCGCGGATCCTGCTGATGGCGGATCTCAAGCCCAAGGGCTCCCAGTACATGCTTCTGTCGGGTAACGAGGCGATCGCCCTGGGTGCCATAGTCGCCGGCTGCCGCTTTGCCGCCAGCTATCCCATTACGCCGGCAACTTCGATCTTCGAGACCCTGACCCGGCTGTTTCCCCTGGTGGATGGCAGAGCCCTGCAGATGGAGGATGAGATCGCCGCCGTTTCTGCGGCCATCGGCGCCTCCTTCGCCGGTGAGAAAGCCCTGGTTTCCACCTCCGGGCCGGGCCTTCAGCTGATGACCGAGCAGCTCAATCTGGCATCGATGATCGAAGTTCCCCTGGTCGTGGTGGATGTACAGCGTGGGGGACCCAGCACGGGACTGCCCACCAAGACCGAGCAGTCCGATCTGAACCTGGCCATCTACGGGGTGTCCGGAGAGAGCCCCCGGATCGTCATGGCCCCGACGTCCGTGGAGGACAGCTTCTACCAGACGATCAGGGCATTCAATCTGGCCGAGCGCTATCAGCTTCCCGTGATCATGCTCACGGATCAGTCGATCGGCCTGCGCAAAGCCACGGTGCGGATGCCCGATCTTTCCCAAATCATCCAGCTGGACAGCCATGTGGCCCGTACCAAGGTCAAGATTCCCCGTCCCGAGTTCATCAATCTGATCGACCGGGCCGAGCCTACGGAGCAAGAACTGGAGGACTACCGCCGCTTCCGCATGACCGCCGACGGAGTCTCTCCTATCGCCCGGCCGGGCACGCCGGGCGGTCAGTATCTGGCTACGGGTCTGGAACACACCGAAAGCGGGCATCCCGACTACACGCCGGAGAATCACCTGCAGATGAGCAGGAAGCGCTTTCGCAAGATGGAGGTCATCGCCCGTTCCTTCGATGCCAACCCGATCGAGATGTGGGGTCGCTCCGACGCCAAGATCGGCATCCTGGGCTGGGGTTCGACCGCCGGGGCGATTCGGGAAGCCCGCTATCTGGCGGAAGAACGAGGTATCCATGTGCGGCAGATGCACCCCCATACCCTCTCTCCCATGCCGTATCGGCAGATCTCCAACTTCCTCGTGCGTCTGGAGCATCTGATCATCGTGGAGGAGAACTACACAGGCCAGTTTGCCCACCACGTCAAGGCTCACTTCGGAGTCAAGGCTATCGAGCTTCACAAATGTGAAGGGATCCCCATCACCCCGGAGGAGATATTGAGGGGGATCGAGAAAGTAGCAGGAATCATCGATGAGTACAGCATCGCACGACTATAGACGAAAACAGATCCGACCGGTGTGGTGCCCCGGCTGCGGCAACTACGGTGTGCTGCGGGGGGTGGAGAAAGCTCTCGGCGGGCTCGAAGTGCCTCCGGAACAGACTGTGGTCATCTCCGGGATCGGCTGCTCGGGTCGTTTTTCCCACTATCTGAACACCTATGCTCTGCACGGAACCCACGGCCGGGCCCTGCCCATTGCCACGGGAGTGAAAACTGCCCGTCCCGATCTGATGGTGCTGGCGGTGGCGGGTGACGGAGACAGCCTGGGCATCGGCGGGGGGCATCTGCCCCATGCGGCCCGCAAGAACGTGGATCTTACCTTCCTGATTCTGGACAACAATACCTACGGTCTGACTAAAGGGCAGTCATCACCGACCACGCCTTGGGGCTGCATCACCAAGACCTCCCCGTATGGTTCGCCGGAGGATTCCCTTGAGGTCCTTCCCATCCTGCTGGCCTACGACGTTTCCTTTGTAGCCCGTACGAGCAGTGCGCAGATCGGGGAGATGAGCCGGATCATCACGGAGGCGATGCAGCATCCGGGGTTCGCCGTTGTGCACATCCTCTCCCCCTGCCTCACCTACCCGGTACTCGAATGGAAGGTCCTGCGGGAACGGCTTGCCCCCCTGCCCGATAATCACCCTCTTGCCGACAAGGTAGCGGCCTTGCAGCTGGCCTACAGCAGTGATCCGATCTACACCGGGATTTTCTACAGCATCCGGAAACCCACCCTGGACGCCCGACTGAGGCAGCTGCACGACAGCGCTTTGAAGCGCTACAGCTCGACGGGCAAAGAGCCCACGATCCCTTCGCTCATGGAGCGCTTTTTATGATAGATGGTCAAGGTATTTTCTACTATAGTACCTTTTATAGTACCTTTGGCCTAAGATGTTGATGGCTTGATATCGGGGGCTATCTGAAATTCGAAAGATGATAGCCGGGAGTTGTACTGAAGTGTTTGAGATCATCATCGGCGTCACGATCATCGTTTTCTGCATGGGCGCAGCTTCAGCGCTGGTGTTCTACAGCCGCAGGCAGATCAACCGCATCGCCCTCATGAAGCGCAGCACCTACCGGGACATCACGCAGAACAAGCATGGATAAGCCCACAGTAACCAGCGAATTATCCCGGGATCTGAATCTATTCCATCTCAGCATGATGGGCCTGGGTATGATGATCGGGGCCGGCGTGTTTCTGGGGATCGGGAACGCCATCCGCATCGCCGGCCCCGGCGGTGTGATTCTAACCTTCGCCCTCAATACCCTTCTGGCCCTGTTCACGGCCATGAGCTATGCCGAGCTCAGTTCGGCCATTCCCAGGGCCGGAGGGGCGTACAACTTCGCCCGCATCGGTTTCGGCAGGGGCACGAGCTTCCTGGCCGGCTGGATGGAGTGGTTTGCCTCCAGCGTGGCGGGAAGCATGTACGCCATCACCTTCGCTATCTATACAGTACGCTACCTGGAACAACTCGGGGCGCTGTCCTGGCTGCCCGTTCCCGCGCTGCTGGTAAAACCGGTGGCCGTGCTGATCGCCATATTCTTCCTCTACATCAACTACCGCGGCGCCTCGGAGACGGGGAAGGCAGGAGCGATCATGACAGCGGGACAAACCCTGTTTCTGATCGTGATCGGAGCGGTCGGGCTGGTGGTTGCGATCCGGGATCCATCCCGACTGCAGAACTTCCAAAACTTCCTGCCATACGGCTGGTCCCCTTTGTTCACCACGATGGGCTTCACCTATGTCGCCTTCGAGGGTTTCGAGGTGGTAGCCCAGGCCGGCGACGAGGCCATTGATCCGAAGAAAAACCTGCCAAAAGCCATGCTCTACTCGGTCTACATCGCGGGGTTGACGTACGTGGCCGTAGCCTTTGCCACGGTCATCGCCGTCAAGGCGGGTTCTCCCGGCATCGATGGTGAACCCTGGCAGTGGATCGGCAGCTTCCGCGAGCGCGGGTTCGGCGAAGCGGTTGGCCGATTGATCCCCTTCGGCAACTTCCTGCTGACCCTGGCCGTTATTTTCGCTTCCACCTCCGCTCTGAACGCCACGGTTTACTCGGCCACCCGGGCTTCCTACGCTCTCGGCAGGGACCGCATGCTTCCCGAGCTGTTTGCCCGCATCTCAAAAAGCAGAAGGACCCCCTGGTTTGCGTTGCTGGCCTCGGGTCTGATCGTTGTTCTGGTGGCCACGGTTTTGCCGACCATGGATGTGGCCTCCAGTGCCAGCCTCATGTTTCTGTTCCTCTTCTTCCTGGTAAATCTCTGTGTGATCAAGATCCGCCTCAACATGAGCGATGAGCTGCAGTACGGCTATCTGACACCGCTTTTCCCCTTCGTGCCCCTCCTGGCCATCTCCGTACAGGTGGTGCTGGTTGCGGAGCTGCGCCACATGAGCCTGATCGCATTGATCGTTGCGCCTGTGTGGGTCCTCACCGGTATCCTGATCTATACATTCTACTCCCGGAGCCGGGCTCTGCCGGCGGAAAGCGAGATCCGGATCCTGGAAGAGGTTGCGGCGCCCAAAGGGAGTGAATACAGGATCATGGTGCCGGTGGCCAATCCGGAGAACGCCCTGTCCCTGGTATGGAACACCCACAAGATCGGCAGCTCCCGCCCTTCCCGGATCAAGCTGCTGCATATGGTACCGGTGCCGGACCAAGTGGCTTTGGGGGATGCGGGGGAGTATATGACAGAGGGGCGGGAGGCAATCGTGGAGGCCATGCTGTACCTGGTCCAGCGTTTTCCGGTAACCACGACCTTCCGCTACTGCCGCAACATCGCCCGCGGGATCACCAGCGCGGTCCGGGAGAAAAATATAGACCTGCTGATCATGGGCTGGCACGGTAAAAGCGGGGATAGACGCTTCCACATCGGCAGCACGCTGGATCCCGTGATATCCCGGGCTCCCTGCAATATCGTGATTCTCAAAGGCTGCGGCTCGAAGACCTTTAAAAACATCCTGGTGCCCCTGTTCGGGGATGCCAACGACGCCTTTGCCCTGGATACGGCCGAAAGGATGGTCCAGGAGCAGGATGGTGAGATCACGGCCCTGCCCCTGCGGCGTGCGATCAGAAGGCATCGGGGTATATGGTCGGAGGAGCGCTACCTGGAAAGGCTGCTGCGCCGGGTCGCCTACCGGCCGGTCAAGGTCCGGCTCAAAACCAAACCGCCCATGGATCCGGTGAAATCGGTGATCCGGGAGAGTGAGAGCTACGATCTGGTGGTGTTGGGACTCTCGGGTTCCTTCTTCCGCCAGGTGGGGGTACCCACGCTCTCAGAACAGATCGCCCGCCGGTGTTCGACACCGTTGGTCCTGGCCAAAGTCTCCAAGGGCCTGAGCGCCCTCACCAAGAGGTGGATCTAGCTCTTTTGCTGCTACAGCTTCTCGGGGATGCAGAGGTTCTCTTCGCTTTTGGCAACCCGGCCGCAGACTTTGCAGTAGAATTTGCCCCGCTTCACCAGATCTTTATAAGCCTCGGGGAACTCCTGGATATAGCCGATATTCTCTAGATAGCAGAGGTGATTTTCGTGATTCGGATGAGGCATCTTGTATTCTTTCATTTTCACTATCTCTCCTGCCCAACCGTATCAGATTTTTTAGTGGTTGACTACACCGCGGAATTTGTATAGTTTTAGGTGTCGAACTTCAGAAGGGGCTTGCTGGAGTCAAAAAAAAAAGAAAACAAGCCCGATGGTGTTGACCTCGCATATTGCACCGTAGGAAACGACCGATCAGACAGTGGTATCAATTACATGCCGAAAATTGTCTCTCTCACGGTGAGTATCGAAGGGCGATGATGAGAAACACTCACTAGGAGGAGAGGATGAACAAGAAACTCTACGTAGGCGGCCTGCCGTACTCGGTGACGGACGATCAGCTGAACGAGCTCTTTGCTGCTCACGGAACAGTTGAGTCCGCCAAAGTCATCACGGACAGGTACACGGACCGCTCACGGGGCTTCGGTTTCGTCGAGATGAGCACCCCGGAAGAGTGCCAGGCGGCCATTGACGCGCTCAATGGCTCGGAACTCGGGGGGCGCACCCTGACTGTAAACATGAGCAGGCCTCGTGCAGACCGCCCTCGCGGCGGTGGTGGCGGCGGCGGCGGATCCCGAGACCGCTGGTAATCTAAAGCTACTAGCTGCAAACGGATCGGGGTGTCTGATCGGTGCACCCTCGATCTATAGAAGAAAACCAGAACACACAAGGAAAGGCTGCCCGAGAGTGGGCAGCCTTTCTGTGTTTGCTGCTTGGTGGCAGATCGTAAGCAAAAATATTAATTGAGAGGGAGAGGATACAACATGGGGATTCTACGAGAAGAGATGGCGAGCGGCGATGCGAGCTTGAGAATCGATGTGTTCGGGGCGAGAGAACAGGAGCATGTTCTGGAGGAGATGAGCTTCTTGAACTACCGGCTGGCTTCGGTGCAGTCCCGCAGGGAGATCGTCAAGGCCAAGGCGGATATCATTTGGGATCGGGAGAAGAAGAGCAAGGAAATCCGCTACGAGGGGGAGCAGCTGTTCGTAGATGGTGACTGGGAACAGGGGGAGATGAACAAGATCATCGTAACCATGCTAGCCCTGCAGATGGATTCAGTCGGCCTGCACCCCTTTCACAGCTCGGCGGTGCGCTACAAGGAGCGTACGGTTCTGTTTCTTGGTGGAGAGAGCAATCACGGAAAGAGCATGAGCCAGATCGAGGGCTGTCGCCGGGGCGGGAAGGTGATCTCCACGGAAACAACGGTCACCGACGATGAGGGCATCGTGGTCATGGGCTCGAAGAGCGTGTATCTGCGCATGCGGGCCAAGGGCACCGAAAGAGCGGATATCCCGAAGCAGGACGAAGGGGTCGCCAAGTTCTTCGACAAGGAACCGGAGTTCGTAAACTTCGAAGAAACTTCGGCCGTGGATCTTGTGGTCATGCCCGGAATTGATGGGCATTTCGATACGAAGATCGCGGAGATGAACCGTTTCGAACGGGAATACCAGACCTTTCACTCGGTGATGAACTACTTCGGTTTGAATCAACTGCTCTCACCGGGCGGGATAGTCATGCCGATCGTGGATACCGATGAACTGCGGCGGAAGAGGGGGGATTTCGTCCGAAGATTCGCCGAGGACAAGCCGTACTTCATGATCCGGGCAAAGAACCCCCAAATCCTGTTTGATGAAGTGGAAAAACTGATGTAGAGTGCGGGTGGATCGGCAAACAGCCGGGTTGAAGACCGTCGAATTGAGGAGAGGAGCGAAAATGAACAGATTGGAGATGTTTCGCGGATTGATGTCCCTGGAAGGAAAGGTAGCCCTGGTGGCCGGCGGGGCCGGGGAGATCGGCCTGGCGATCGGCGAGGCTTTGAGCGCCTACGGCTGCAAGGTCCTCCTTACCGGTCGAACCGAGGAAAAGGCGCAGGCCGCCGCCGAGGCGATCCGCAGTGCCGGGGGACAGGCGGAGGCCAGGCCTTTCACGGTGGATGATGCGGCTGCTGTGGAAGGATTCATGGAATCTCTCCACAAGGACTATAAGAAAATCGATGTCCTGGTGAACTGCATCGGGACCCATATAGAGAACCCCGCGGAAGAGTACCGGGAGGCCGATTGGGATCACATCATGAACGTGAATCTCAAGACGGCCTTCTTCCTCTCCAAGGAGGCGGCGAAACGCCAGATAACGAACGGGGGCGGGAAGCACATCCATGTCAGCTCGGTACGCGGCGGGCTGGGGATCACAAGGGGATACATCAGCTACTGTTCGAGCAAAGGGGGGATGAACATGATGATCATGCAGCTGGCCTCGGAGTGGGGCAAGTACAAGATCAACGTGAACGGCATCTCTCCCACCTTTACGCGTACGGCCCTGGTGGCCAAGTACCTGGATGATCCGGCCTTTTTCGAGCCTCTGGTAGCCCGTATCCCACTGGGCAGGGTCGCCGAGACCCGGGACGTTGCCGGGCTGGCGCTGTATCTGGCCGCCCCGATCTCGGATTTCGTGACCGGGCAGATCATCTACATGGACGGCGGGATCACCGCAAGGCAGTAGCAGCTTCCGCCGCCAACGCCGCACTCAGCCCTCTACCCCGCGTTTGTTGACAGCTCGGTAGATTTGGGGGAAGATCGGATTACCCGATTACCACACGTACATTTGGAGGTCCTATGGATTCGTCAAAGGTTCTGGCCACGTTCTACGGGGACGAGGATTTCCCCATAGAATGGAAAAACGAGGAGGAAAAGAGGCTCTTCTGGTTTCTGGATGACAACCACGTGCCCTTTCCTGTTTCCCCCATGTACTTCAGCATGCACGGATGGTGGGGACCCACCTGCGACTATCTGTACCGGCGCTTCGACGTGGATTCCGGTGTCCACTGGCACGGCAAGGTGATCAACGGCTATCTGTACACGGCAATCGAGGGCCGGGAGCCCAAAGACGCCGCCGAGGCGGGGAAGTACTACAACTGGATCATGCCGACCTATGCGAGCAACTTCCTCGATTGGTGGCAGAATCGCTATCTTCCGGAGGTGTTGAAGAATTTCGAATACATCGACAACTTCGATGCCGAACACGCGACCCTTCCTGAGCTTATGGTCTACCTGGAGGAGATGTACGACATCCAGGAGCGTAACTTTCGACTGCACTGGATCCTGAACAACGCCCAGTTCAGCGCGTCGATGCGTTTCGTTCAAACCGCCAAAGAGCTGATCGGGGATGTGGATCCGGATACCCTCGGCAAGGTGAATGTTTCCCAGGCGGATCGGAACTGGGACAGTCTGAAGGCGCTTTGGGGGCTCAAGCAAAAGGTCAAAGCCGACCCCGAGCTGAGCGCCGCATTCACCAAAACGGAAAAGGCCGCCGATATTCCGGCCGGGCTCGAATCTTCGGCCAAGGGCAAAGCCCTGATCGAGGACGTGAGCGCCTACGCGCAAGAGTTCGGCTACAAGGCGATCTACACCCACGAGTACATCTATCCCCTCTACATTGAGGATCAGATTCCAATCTACGACCAGATCGGGAGCTACCTGGCATCTGATTTTGACTACGACGGGGTGTACGAAAAATGCATCCGTGAGCAGAAGGAGGCGATCGCCCGCCTGCGTGAGCAGATCGCCGGCAAGTCGGCAGAGGAGAAGAAACGTTTCGAAGAAGCCCTGGATCTGAATCTGCGGATGCTGCCCCTCACCCCTGATCATCATTTCTATTTCGACCAGGGTACCTACGCGCGGATGCGCCTGGTGCTGCTGCGGATCGCCCGGCGAATGGTCAAGGAGGGTCTGTTGGATGATCCGCAGGACATCATGTTCCTGGAATACGAACAGCTGCGCCGCTACGTGGCAGATCCCGAGAATTATCCTGCGGGCAAGCTGATAAAAGACGCAAAGCAGGCACGGGAAAAGGCCTTCAAGATCAAACCCCGCGATTGGGTCGGAACCGTGACCCAAGCCAATATGTACGAGGAACCCTACCACACCCTGTGGGGCTACCCGGAGAAGTTCGAACGCGAGCAGTCGGAAAAGACCGTCAAGGGGGAGGTGAGAGGTCTGGCCGGCTCCCCCGGGACGGTCGAAGGGCTCGCCCGGCTCGTGACGAGCCCCGAAGAGTTCGACCTGGTCAAACAGGGGGATATCATGGTCTGCATCATGACCAACCCGGCCTGGGTCGTCGTGTTCAGTAAGATCTTGGGGGTCGTCACCGATGCAGGGGGAGTGCTGGCCCATTCAGCGGTCGTCGCTCGGGAGTTCATGATCCCGGCGGTTGTGGGAACCGGCAATGCCACCAAGGAGATCAAAAGCGGGGATCGGATCCGGGTCGACGGCGATCAGGGGATCGTCACTATCCTCGGCTGAACTCACTTCCCTCGCGCCGCCGGGGCACCAGTTTTTTTATTCGACTGGATGGGAGAAGATATCATGCAGTACGTAAAGCGTCTCGATGAAATGACCAAAGAGGAGTATCAGGAAACCGGCGGCAAGGCGGCCAATCTGGGGGAGCTGATTCGCCACGGTTTCAACGTGCCGGGAGGATTCTGTGTAACCGGCAAATCCCTGGACTACCTGCTGGAGGCGAGTGGACTGGAGTCCGGGATCATGGAGATTGTCGGCACCATGAACTTCGACAACTACGGCGATATCGAGAGCAAGTCCAAGCAGATCCGGGAGATGATTGCCGATGCAGTGATGCCGGAGGACATTTTGGGGGAAATCAAGCAGCAGATCGCCGGTTTGAAATCTCCGTCCGGAGAGGATCCCTTCGTGGCGGTACGGTCGTCGGTGGCTGTGAAAGGCAGCACTATCTCCTCATTCCCGGGAATGATGGATACCTACCACTTCATCAAGGGAGAAGAGGAAATAATTGAAAACATCCGCCGCTGCTGGGCTTCCCTGTTTACTGCCCGGGCGGTGTATCGGCGCCATCAGCAGAAAATCCCTCAGGACAGGGGGGTTATCGCCCCGATCGTGCAGATAATGGTCCACGCCGATGTGGCGGGGGTGATGTTCACCGCCAATCCGATCACCAGCGCCCGGGATGAAATCGTGATCGAAGCGAACTGGGGGCTCGGGGAATCCCTGGTCTCGGGAGAAGCCATCGTTGACTATTTCCTGCTCCTCCGGGGTAAACCGCCCCGGATCAAGGAGAAAAAGGTCCAGAACAAGAATATCATGGTGACGATCGACAGAGAGAAAGGCACCGGGCGGAAAAAGTACGAGCTCTCCGGTTCGATGGTCACCGATTGCACTCTGACCGACGAGCAGCTGCTGGAGCTGGCCGAGATCGGATTGAGGATCGAGGCGCTCTTCGAGCTTCCTCAGGATATCGAATGGGCCTACGAAAACAGCGAGCTGTTCATCCTGCAGAGCCGCAAGATCAAGGGACTTAAAAGCTAGCGGCGTCTGGAGCGAGGTAACCAAGATCGATGAAGAGTTTCGAATACCTGCGGCCGGACAATCTTGCCGCAGCCCTGGATATACTGGAGCGCTTCGGCGCCGGAGCCAGGCCGCTTCTGGGGGGTACCGACCTTATGGTCCGTATTCAGAAAGGTCAATCGGATCCGCAGGTGGTGGTGGACCTGAAGCGGTTGGGCGAAATCGGCGCTTCGATCGACTTGGAGAATGACACGGTTACCGTGGGCGCCCGGGTGGTGCTCGCTGATCTGGTCCGCAGTGATCTCATGCAAACCCACTACCCCGCTGTGGTGGAGGCGGCTTCGATCGTGGGATCGATCCAGATCAGGAACCGGGCCACCCTGGTGGGCAACATCTGCAACGCTTCCCCGGCGGCGGACACGGTTCCCCCACTCATCGCCTACGGGGCTGAGGCTTCCGTGGTCGGCCGCGGTGAAGACGGTGCAGTGATCCGGCGAAACATTCCTCTGGAGGATTTCTTCCGCGGCCCCGGCAGGACGGTCTGTGAACCCACTGAACTGGTAGCGGCGGTGCGCCTCCCCATTCCGCACCGGCCCTTCGGCTGCGCCTTCGGCCGGCTCACCCGACGAAGGGGCGCGGACCTGGCCACCATCAATATGGCCTGCGCCGTAGACGCAGAGGGTATCACGACCTTCGTGTTCGGTGCGGCCGGTCCCACTGCTGTAACAGCCAGGGATGAGTCGGGACAGCTGGCCCAACCGGATCTCGCGGAAACCCGGAGGGAGCAGCTGCTTCAGTCGCTTGTCAGGAAAACCAGTCCCATCTCGGATGTGCGCTCCGGGGAGGAATACCGCAGGGCCATGCTGCTCACAATCGCCCGCCGGGTCCTGGAGCAGGCCAGGCAGCGCCGGCAGACCCGGGCAGGATGAAGCAGATGAGCGACCAGAGGAATCGGATTTCGATAACCGTGAACAAAGAACGCCGTCAGGTGGAGGTCGAGCCGTACGAGACCCTGCTGGAGCTGTTGCGGGACCGCCTGGGTCTGACCGGGACCAAGAGATGCTGCGGCGAGGGGGAGTGCGGAGCCTGCAGCGTAATCATGGACGGCCGTATCGTAAACTCCTGCATCATTCTTGCCGCGGAGGCCGACGGCAGCGACGTGTTGACGATCGAAGGGCTGTCCGAAGATGGAAAGCCCAGCGCACTGCAGCAGGCTTTCCTGGATTCCGGAGCCGTCCAGTGCGGATTCTGCACGCCCGGCATGATCATGGCCGCCCATTACCTGCTTCTGAACAATCCCCATCCGACGGAGGAGGAGATCAGGGAGGGTCTGTCGGGAAACCTGTGCCGTTGTACCGGCTACAACAGGATCATCGAAGCGGTGCAGTCGGCGGTGGAGGCGAATTCGGAGCCTGATTCTAAGGCTGCCCCGGGGGTCGGGAAGTGAAGCAGGGGATCGTGGGCAGCTCCGTCAGCAGGGTGGGAGGGCTGCCCCGGGTGCTGGGCACCCAGGAATACGTGGCGGATGTGAAAGTGCCGAACATGCTTCATGCCAGGCTGGTACACCTGGACTGCGCCCACGCGCGGATCCTTTCCATAGACTGCGGGGAAGCGCTGGAGGTCGAGGGGGTCCGGGGGGTATTGACGGCAGGAGATCTCCCCAGGCCTATCCCCCGCTTCGGCCCGGCTTACCAGGATCGACCTCTCCTTGCCGATGAAACGACCCGCTTTCACGGGGAGCCGGTGGCGATCGTGGCTGCGGAGAGCGAGCACGCCGCCGAAGTGGCCGCCTCCCGCGTAAAGGTAGACTACGAAGAGCTTCCGTCGATTTGCACGGTAGCCCGGGCCCTGGATCCCTCCGCCGGGCTGGTACAGGATCCGTCGATCCGAGGCGAGAGCAGTTTCAAGCACAGCAACATCCTGGACGAATGGCGCTTCGGCTGGGGGCAGGTGGATGGCTGCCGCGCTCATACTGAAATCGAAAACACCTATACCTTCCCCATCGTTACCCAGTTCGCAATCGAGCCTTTTGCCTTCCTGGCCGAGCCTAGGGCGGACGGGATTACCATCTACTCGGCTATCCAGATCCCCTACGGGCTGCAACGCAGCATCGCGGCGGTCCTGAACATGCCCCTGTCCCGGGTCCGCATCATCGCCCCGGACCCGGGAGGTGCCTTCGGCGGCAAGCAGCATCCCAAGCTGGAACCGGTCCTGGCCTATTTCGCCCTGCGTCTGGGCAGACCTCTGCGCCTGGAGCTCACCCTGGCCGAATCCTTCCAGCAGGTGCGGCGGGCGGCGGCGGAGGTGAGGGTGCGCAGCGGTTTCAACTCCGACGGCACCCTGGTCTTTCAGGATATCGAGTCCAACTACTTGATCGGCGCCTATGCCGATATCGCCGCCCGGGTGGTGAGCAAGGCCAGCTACGTTGCCGCCGGACCCTACCGGGTGCCAAATGTGCGTATCCTGGCCCGGGCCCTGCTGTCCCACACCCCTCCCAGCACCGCTTTCCGGGGGTTCGGCGTTCCCCAGGAGAACTGGGCCGTGGAGTCCCAACTCGATGCGGCGGCCGCCAGGCTTGGGCTCGATCGGGTGGAGATCCGCAGAAAGAATCTGCCCAAGCGGGGCGAGGTGTTCATGCCCAACGATCCGCCGGCAGACGGCGGCTGGGCAGAGTGCCTGGACAGGGCGGCAGAGGCGGTGGGTTGGGGTGAGCCTCTGCCCGAGGGTCGCGGTCGGGGGATCGCCATGGGCCTGAAGGCCGGGCCCACCACCGCGGCATCCTACACGATCGTGCGGCTGCACTTCGACGGTAGCGCAACCCTGTACTGCGGCACCTCCGACATGGGACAGGGAGCCCGTACCGTGTTCTCCCAGATCGCCTCGGAGGAGCTGGGTGTACCGCTGGAGAAGATCGTGATGATCATGGGCGACACCGGGGTAGTGCCCTTCGATCTGCAGACCTCGGCCAGCCGCTCCACGGTGGTCATGGGCAACGCGATCCTGACGGCCTGCCTGGACATCAGGCGGCAGCTGGGCGAGCTCGCCTCTCAGTGTTATGGTGTAGCGGTGGAGGAGATCCGGGTCGATCCGGGGGTGGTTCATCTGCCGGAGGAGGATCGGTCGTTCATCGAGGTGCTTCAGGATCGCTTCGGCCGGGTCAAGGGGGAGGTGATCGGTGTGGGCTCGGCCCGCAGCGAGTATGTAAAGGATCATCCCCTGGGAGGTCCCCCGGCATTTTACGAGGTTGTGGCCATCGCCGCCGAGGTGGAGGTGGATCGGGAAACCGGAGAAACGGAGGTCCTCAAGCTGGTCGTGGCCGCAGATGTGGGCAGGGCGATCAACCCCCAGGCTGTTGCCATGCAGGATGAAGGGGCTGCTGTCCAGGGCCTGGGCCATTCGCTCATGGAGCAGTACATCCTGGACGCCTCTGGGCGCATCCGCAACCTCGGCGCTCTGGATTATCGAATTCCCACGAGCAAGGACGTGCCACGGGAGCTGCGTTCGATCCACATAGAACATGCCGATGGCCCGGGTCCGTACGGCGCCAAGGGTGTGGCCGAGGGGGGGATCCTGTCCACCGCTCCGGCTATCGGTGCTGCAGTGGAGCAGGCCGTGGGCGTGCGGATCCGGGATCTGCCCCTCACCCCGGAGCGGATCTGGACGGAATTGAACCGGACTACTTAGCCTTGAGCTTGTCGTAGAGAGCAGCCGCATTGTGCTCGATCACGTGATCGAGCATGTGCTCCTGGCCGACATCCACGGCAAAGCGTTTGGCGAACTCGGAATCCTTGATGTGCCTGACGCACTGCTCCCGGCTCATCCCCCGGCCGATGGCCGACTGCACCGCGGCGATCCACTCCAGAAGAAAGGCCTTCTGCACGTCGAGCTCCTGCTTCGTGCAGACCGGTCCGTGCCCCGGGACGATCTTGTCCACGTCCAGCTGTTTGAGCCGATCCAGGGATTCGATCCACTGGTCGACATCGGAGGCGTAGAGCCAGGTCTGGACGCTGTTGAATATCGTGTCTCCGACCACGGCCAGCCGCTCCTCCGGGATGTGCACGGCCAGCTGTCCGGGTGTGTGCCCGGGTGTGTGGATGAGCTGGAAGGTGTGATCTCCCAGGCGGATTGTCAGGTCCCCGTCGAAGATGATCGTCGGCCGGTTGGGGTCCGCGAAGTAGCTTTTCTCATCAGGCCAGAGCTTCTCCCCCTCCGGGTCGTCGGTGGGGACCGCCTCGTGGGCGTATTCGTAGGGGTTTATCTCCGGTGTGACAACCATGAAGTTCGCGGCGGTCTCGGCGTGGGCGACCACGATGCCGGCGCCCCTGAAGTAGTAGTTGCCGAAGATGTGATCCACGTGATGCTCGGTGTTTATCAGGTACTTGATCTGCCCGTGACTCTCCGCTTCTTTACGCATCCGCACTGCGTAGGTGGGCAGCTGGGGGGTGTCGATGATCACCACCCCGCCGGAGGTGACCACGTACACCGGATTGCAGCCCCGAACCTTGGTTTCGGCGTAGACGTTTTTCGTTATTTGTTCCATGTTTATCCCTCCCTGTTGTGCAAGTAGTTTGTGATTTGTGAGTTTGTCCCCATCATACAGCATCCTCGAACAAAGACCTACCCGGGGGGAGAGCCGCCGCCTTTTGCGTTGCAGAGACACTTCCCTCGATTGGTTTTACTATATTGGCAGCGGATTATTGATTGGCATGTCTTATCCTTGGAGGCTCGCTTGAAAATGAGCAAAATCGAAATTGGGCGTTACAAGGGTCAGGAGGCTGTCGTCATGGAGAATGACAGTTCAGATTAAACGTCCATGTTTAATCTGAATTGGTTTTCTGTTTCTGATGGTATTGTTGAACTATCGGATCAGGCCCATTTGCAGGGAGCTGCATTGACTACGCATATCGCATAACCCCGCCGTTATGCAACATCTGTACTGACGCATGCACGAGTCCGACCTTGTTTATCGTGACAGGCTTGGACAGTATGCATTTGCCAATTTAGTTCTGATCTTCAACGGCTTCGAATACTTGTTTCACGATTTTTGGGTGAAGTGTTTTTCCAGAATGAAAAGGAACAATGATCCGCCGCCGCTCCTTCATATAGATTCGGTGACTGCCTTTGCTACGTATCAATGAGAATCCGGCTTTCAATAATTGTTTCTCAGCTTCCTCGGCTGTTAGCCTTGGTAGCTTAGGCAAGATTTACCTCGAGAGATGTAGTCAGTATTTCTTTGCTAAGATATTGGGTACGTTCTTCTTCACTCAGAGTTTCTAGGTAAAGCTCAACCGCTTCACGGATATTTGCCAGGGCTTCTTCATAGCTATCTCCCTGGCTTTGGCAACCTTCGAGTTCTGGAGAGTAGGCATAATATCCGTGATCGTCTTTCTCTATTACTACATTCACCTTATATGACATGTTCAATCACCTCGCAACTCTATAGTAGCAACCAGAACACAATCTAACAACACCAGGTTGGCACTTATTCGCAAAGGTACACCCCGACCTGTGCCAAAACTCAGCCGGATCTCCGTATGTTCGTTCAACATAGGCATTTGCCTGTTCAGATTGAAACAGCCATGGAAGATACCTTTCCGACCATCGAGGGTAGCGCTCGACGTGCATGAATCCCGAATTTTGGTATACTCCACGATATGCCGCACTATCTACGATTTATCATTCTTCTTGCAGCAGGTTGGATCAATCGCGATCAGCAGAAAATCATCGAGTATCTCCTTGAGGAGATCCGCGTGTGCCGGGAACATTTCAACGGCCGTCGGCTCCGTTTCACTGATGCGCAGCGGCGTAGGTTGGGCGTGAAGGCCAAAGCGCTTAGAAGGAAGACTCTGGAACAATTTGCCGGAATCGTAACGCCGGACACGCTTCTGCGTTGGTTCAGGAACCTTGTCGCCAAGAAATATGATGGGTCTTCTAAGCGCGGCCCCGGGCGGCCCAGGACACGAGACAGAATCGCAGATCTCGCGGTGCGAATGGCGAACGAAAACCCCTCCTGGGGATACACAAGGATCAGGGATGCGCTGTTCAACCTTGGTATCGCCCGTGGACCGAAACACGGTAAAACGCGTTCTTAATGACCATGGGATCGAACCTGCGCCGGAAAGAGGGCGCCGTACACCGTGGAAACCTTTTCTTGAGGCACATTGGGAGGCCTTGACCGCTCTGGACTTCTTCACCGTCGAGGTTCTCACACTTGTAGGGATCATTCGCTACCAGGTTCTTTTCGTGATGAGGCTGAAGACACGAGAAGTGCAGATTGTTGGCATTACGGCCCAACCGTGCGAAAAATGGATGAAGCAGATGGCTCGCAATCTGACCGATCCTTTCGACGGCTTCCTGCGCGATGCCGGATATATCATCATGGACAGGGATCCGCTGTACACGGTCTGTTTCAGGCAAATGCTCAGATGTGGCGGTACCATTCCAATCAGATTACCCGCGCGGAGTCCTGATCTGAACGCGTTCGCTGAACGTTTCGTCTTGTACATCAAGTCTGAGTGCTTGAACAGAATTATCCGCACTTGGTGAGAACACCTTCGCTTGGCTATCAAGGAGTACATGCAGCACTACCACGCCGAGCGAAACCGCCAGGGATTGGGTAGCCGCATCATTCATGCAGATGAAAACGTGGGACGGAATGAAGGGGTTGTCAAGAAAAGAGCTCGTATGGGCGGCTTGCTCAGCTATTACTATCGGGAAGCCGCCTAAGCGGCGGCCTGTCAGTTAACGGATCGATCACCATTTTCCCTGGAAAGACTGTGTCGAGCGATTCTGTGTGCCAACGCGTCGCTCATGACGTGCCCTTTGCGCCATTCTTGCCATGTCATACCGGATGTGGGTGCAGGTCATTGCGGAAATCAGAGTTGAAAGATCTGTTGTGGTAGTCACCATTCTGGGAGATACCATTGGACTGAGTTTTGGCACAGGACGGGATAAGCTCTCTCCATTCGGCTTCCATAAGGCGTCCAGCTTCGGCGGATGCTCCTTCGATACCGACCTCTCCCGCCAGGAATCCAGCGCTTCCGTGAGCAGGCAGCTGTCATTGCC
>CAZPPB010000065.1:0-19843 GCA_964588355.1 uncultured Spirochaetaceae bacterium
GAGACCGTGGAGTTGCTGCCCAGATAGGAGTTGATCAGCCGGGCGCCGTACTTCAGCTGCACGTTTCGTCCGGTGAAGAAGCGCACGGCTTTCACGCCGTAGAAGATCCTGTTCCCATAGCCCACGATTCCGTTTACCATCTCCACACCCTCGCCGATCTGGGTCGGTTCTTCTTTGCTCGAGTTGATGGTGAGATTCTTCAGCTTGTTGGTGCCCTTGATGTAGCAGTCGTCTCCGATGAGGGTGTCCTTGATGATTCGGCTGTTCTTGATGACCGCCCGATCTCCCACGATCCCGTAGTGCCCGCGGCGGCTGTCCGCGACCCGGTCGGTCATCTCCTGAAAACGCCTCAGCAGCTCGGGCAGCTCGCGGTAACGGGACCAGATGTAGGCATCCGCGGGCAGCATACCATTGAAGGGAAGGATCTTCCTGCCGCCGTTTTCATTGCCCACTTCCAGCCAGATTCGCACCGATTCCTCTTCACCCTTTTTTAGCACTCCATTGCCGAACTTGGCGTGGTTCACCGTGATCATCTCGTCGATGTTGAACAGGACTACGCCGTTGCCGATTATGTAGTGGGCGATATAGTGGACGTTGCGCATCACCACGTTGTCGCCGACATCACAGCTGATGATCGTGCTGTTGGAAAGTCCGACCGGAAGCCTGAGCTCGTGGTATTCGAGAAAGGTCGCCGAGAGATCTCCGATGCGGACCAGACCCCAGAACTCGCAGTTGCGGACCAGCCGGGGATCGAACTGCTCGCCGACGAGGATACGGTCCCAGTCCTCGGCGGTGTTGTTGTTCTTCACCAGGATTTCGATCTGCTCCGAGCTCAACGCCCGATAGTCTTTGCTGCCGTCGCCTTGAAACAGCCGCAGATCCTCATCCCTGCACTCCTCTCCGTACTCCGGAGGTACAAAATGTTCTGAGAAATCCCTCAGCTTCCCGATTTCTATCTGGCTCATCCGTCCTCCTCAATCAGGCACGTTCCGGCTCCAGCACCGTCGTGTCCGGCGCCTGCTGCCAGGGCCTGCGCTTCTGCCAATCGGCGACCCAGCTTTCCGGCATCACCAGGCTCAGACCCGCCATATCCCCCAGGTACTGGTCCAGTTCCGAGCGCTTGAAAACCACCTCACGGGTGAGGGCCGGAAAACAGCTGTAGAACTTATCGGCGACCAGAGGCTCCAGCAGATCCCAATTCTTGGATACGCTTCCCCCCACGATGACCAGCCGGCTGTCCAGAACCGCGACGGCGTTGTAAAGACCTATTGCCATGATCGCGGCGATCCGTTGAATCGTCGCCATGGCTTGGGGTTCCCCGCTCCGGCAGCGGCGGAACACCTCGGGCGGCTGCTCCCCGTACTCTCTGGCGATGGCCGGTCCGGCAACCAGGGCCTCCAGATGGGCTTGATCTCCACAGCCGCACACAGGCTCATCCATTTGATGGTAGTTCATCACTATGTGCCCCAGGTGCAGCGCGTTGTCGTTCTTCCCGGTCAGCAGATGGCCATCCACGAAAGCACCGCCGCCGATACCGGTGCTCCAGGTCACATACAACAGATTGTCCTCCCCCCGCCCCGCTCCGAAGGAGCGTTCGGCCACGGCGGCGCTGATGCAATCATTGGCTATCTGGAGGACGGGGTACCTGCCGCTGAGTTCCCTCTCCAGGGGCACCTGGGTCCAGTCGTTTTCGATTCCTTCCCGCTTCTCCCCCAACCCGCCGCATATGTTGGGGGCGACCAGGTACAGATAGCCGTCACTTTTTTCGAAGGGGCTGGCCGTGCTGATACCCACTGCGGCGATCTGCCCCCTGTCGATCTGCGCCTGCCCGCAGGCAGTGCCGATGAGGAAATCGATCTGCCGGGGTACGGTCTGCCTGTCCCCGCGCTTTCTGGTCAACTGATAGACCCGGGCGAGTATTGCGCTGCGGGAGGAAACGCTGACCGTGGTCTTGGTGGCACCGATGTCTACCGCCGCAAAGTACTTCCCCATCAGCTGCCCTGGAAGATGTTACCCACCTTGCGGGCCCGTTCGGGTTTGTCCAGGTCGATGCCAAGGGCAAGGCCGATCTCTACCAACAGGTTCCATCCGGCGGCGATTTCCACGTAGCTGCTGTAATCACCGGCCTCGGGAATGACAACGGTGGGGAAACTCGTCTTGCCCGTCGCTATTGCCGCGACTTCCAGCCCCACCCCGTCGACCAGACACTCCCGGAACTTCTGCTCTTCGGATTCAAAGGGTTCCACCACCACGACCAGCTCCTCGGGAGACATAACCTCTTCGATGCCGTGAACCGCGTAGGTTCCTTCGAGGAAATCCGCCTTCTTGCGGGTGATCTCGTTGGCCTTGAGGGTGAGCTCTTCGGCCACTCCCGTGTTGCGGCCGGCGAAATAGATCGTGGAGGCATTCTTGGCCCGCTGCACCAGCCCCGGATCTATCGCCAGAGTCAGGGCCTGTTCGACTTTGTCCGCCAGATCATCCAATCCCTCCATCGGTTCGCCCCGCAGCGCCCGCAGCAGGCTGTCGTAGAACAGGGCCTGCTCAACCACCGTCTTGGTGGCGGCCACCGCCTCCTCTTTGCCGCTGATCAGAATATGGCTGTCGGCAGCCAAACGGTCCAGGGGTGAATCCTCGTAGGCGGTCAGCGCGAACAGAGCCCGGTGGCCGGAGCTCTTCAGCTTCTGAAACAGCCGCACCACCTCATTGGTCTTTCCGGAGTTGGAGGCTCCAAACACGACGTAGGCGGCCAGATCGTACTCGAGCGCCTGGGTGGCTCCGTCGGTGGCGATGTACAGAGCGTCCGCCTTCTTCAGCGTGTCGCAGGCGGCCCGTTTGGCCGGAAAGATCCGGCTGGAGCCCTCCCCTGTCAGAAACAGGCGTCCCAAGGCTTTCAGAGCGGGCAAAAAAGCCTGCGCTGCTTTCGGATCGAAGCGACGGATGATATCCGGTGTCTGCATCATCTCCTGGACGAGCTTGTAGCGGGAATAGTCTGTATTTTTCAGGTTCATTTCTCCTCCTCTGGATTGATTTTAAAGCGTCGCGTAATCGGGGACCTCCCCAACCAGCGGTCGGATATACTCGAGAAACTCCTCGGTAACGAAGTTCCCTTCCGGATTGATGTATTCTCTCGGCATGGGTTTGCTCTTCTCAGCGACCTCTGACAGGGCAACGGTCTGGAAGTCGACCCGGTAGGGAGCGTTCGATCTTCTGGCGATCGTGACCATAACACCCGAGGACCCTTCGGCGGCCAGCAGTACAGCCCTACGTCCGCATTCGTAGGCCTCCTGACGATCCAGATCGACTGATCGGTCCATGGCACTCATGATCAGGGACTCGGTGATCTGAAACTCACCCCGGAAATCGAAACGGTCCATGATCATCCGATGCAGGTTCAGGGCTACGCTGGTTCCGGCCATGGCCCCGAACTCGATATTGCCGAATTTGTCGGTTGTTTCGGAGGTGCTGACCGGGGTTCCGTCTCCGTACTGCAGACCTTCTCCGCACACTATCGAAACCCACCCGTACCGGGAGATGCAGCTGTCCACATCGGCAAGGAAGCGCTCCCTGTCGAAGGCCACCTCCGGCAGGTAGATCAGGTGGGGTGCCTCCCCCTCATCCCTGCGGGCGGCCGCCGCAGCGGCGCTGAGCCAGCCCGCGTCCCGCCCGACCGACTGATAGATCACATACCTGTCCACCCTCTGCATGTCCCGGGCCAGAACACCCGCTTGAAGCACGTTGAGGATATTGCAGCGGGCCGCCGAGGGGAATCCGGGGGTGTGGTCGGTTCCGAACAGATCGTTGTCCACAGTCTTTGGGATGCCCACGCCGAACAGCTCGTAGCCCTGCTGCCGGCAGTACTTCTCCACCCGATGGATCGTATCCATCGTGTCGTTCCCGCCGATCAGGAAGAAGTATCGTATCTCATGTTTTTTGAGAATTTTCAGGATTTTCGGGAGGTCCGGATCCTGGATCTTATGACGGGAGGACCCAAGCGCAGAGGAGGGCGTTCGTTTCAGTTTTTCCAGGAAATCGGCAGGCTTGTCGCTCAGGTCAACCAGCCTGTCCTCCATCAATCCCTCCACGGCGTAGCGCATCCCGTAGACCCGGTCCATGGCGGATGAGGCGGATACCGTTTCGATCACTCCGGCCAGGCTGCAATTGATCACCGCCGTCGGGCCCCCGGACTGGCCTACTACTACGTTTCCCTTAGCCATAAACCACTCCTGTCAACTGCAGCAGGGAGCGGGTGAAGAATTTTGTGCATGTATACGCTCATCATGGCCTGCTCCCGCTGCGCAAACTCATTGTTGTCACAGCGTAGAGGATTCTAAAGGGTAGTGCAAGAAAAGATAGTTACTGCTCCGCGCCGCTCCGGCACCCACTTATCTGTTCTTCAAAGCGTCCCGTATGTCGGTGAGCAGCACAATCTCTTCACTGGGTTTTGGCGCTTCTTCGGGCTTCTCCTCCACCTTTCTTTTCAAGGAGTTCATCCCTTTCACCAGCAGAAAAACGGCGAAGGCGACGATCAAGAAGCTCAGCACCTTGTTGATGAACAGCCCGTAATTCAAGGTTACGGCTCCCGCCTCCTGGGCTGCGGCCAGACTCAGATATGGCGCCGGCGCCGAGCCGGCCTTCAGCACGACAAACAGGTTGGAAAAATCGATATCTCCCAACAGCAACCCGAGCGGCGGCATGATGATATCACTAACCAGAGACGTGACGATCGATCCGAAAGCAGCACCGATGATGATGCCAACCGCTATATCAACGACGTTTCCCCTCAAGGCGAATTCTTTGAACTCTTTGAACATTGAATCCTCCTCCTGTCTCGCAGATGGCCGTATTATACTACTGGGGAGGAAGCGGGGAAAGGCGGTCCTGTTTTCGACCGCTTAATAGTGTGAAAGTGTGCTATATTCTGCATAGGAAATTGGACAACAAAGATGAGGCAGAAAAATCGCTATTTTTGCGGCGTAGACTTCGGCGGCACCGCCGCCAAGGTCGGGATTGTCGATGAAGAGGGGCAGTTGTTCGGAACCGAGCGCCTGGAGATCTCCGCCGGCCAGAGCTACCAGGACATCTTCGGCACGGTTGCGCACTATATCCGCCGCCGCTGTCGGGAGCTGGAGGTCCAGGTTACCGCGATCGGCATCGGATCTCCCGGCTTCATCGATCGGGAGGAGGGCCGCGTGCTTCAGGGCTCGGAGAACCTTCCCGCCTTCAAGAACCGCTCCCTGATCAAATGCCTGAAAGAGGATTTCAGGCTCCCCGTATTCGCCGACAACGACGCCAACTGCGCGGCGGCCGGAGAGCTGAAGTTCGGGATCGGCGCGGGCTATGATTCCTTCGTTATGATCACCCTGGGAGCCGGCATTGGGGGCGCCCTGGTTCTGGAAGGACGGGTATTTCGCGGCACCCGGGGGCTGGCCGGAGAGATCGGACATCTGTGTCTGGATGCCCTGGGTCCGTTCTGCACCTGCGGCAGCAGGGGTTGCTTCGAGCAGTACGCCTCCAGCTGGGCAATCGAGCGCAGTTACCGGGAAAAGGTCGCCAAACGGGGCTCAGGGGATTCCGGGGATCCGGAACAGCTCCGGTCGATCAGCACGGAGATGGTGTTCCGGCGCGCTCAGGCCGGGGATCGGTGGGCCGGACAAGTCGTCCGGGAGACCGCCCGGCACATCGCCCGGGTTTTCGGAAATCTCGTCAACATCTTCAACCCCGAGGCCTGCATTATCGGAGGGGGGATATCCGCTGCCGGGGAGGTGCTGCTGCAGCCCGTCCAGGATTACATCGCCGATTTCGCCTGGCCTCTGCCGCTCCAGGGAGTCAGGATACACACGGCGGCACTGCAGAACGACGCGGGTGTGCTCGGGGCGGCGGCGCAGTGCCTGGAGCGACTCGGCGGTTAGACGGTTAGGTGCTGCCGGTCTCCCCAATCCACGAATCCTCCCACCCAGTGAGGAGCCGCGTCGGAGGTAAAAACGGCTGTCCTGCCTTCGGCGCCTGCGCCCACGACCAGAAGGACATCTCTGCCTTCCTCGGCAAACGAACAGGAGGAACCCTCCGCCCGCGTGCGAAAGCGGACCGCCTCCAGGAGGACCCGGGCATCCGCCTTCGCCTCGACCCGATTGTAACCCCCGATGCAGGGCGGACGGCCGAAGGGAAGGTCTGCAAGAATCGGATGCTCCTCCGGCTTGTGGACGAGGCAGGGGAACGAGTAGTTCACCCGGTCATCGGTCGGGGATATCCGCACCGGGAGGACCTCCTGGATCACCGTCCCGCTGTACGATCCGCCGCTTCCCTGAAACGATTCCCAACCGCCGATCATCAGCAGCCCGGCGCCCCGTCTAACCCGGGCAGCGATCCGCAGTCTCATCCGAAGCAACGTAGTCGAAGCCGATGTCGAAATAGGTCATGACCCCCGCCAGGTAGGAGGCGGCGGTGTCCAGGCTCGTATCCCCGAGGTAGAGCACGGGGGCTTTGGTTTCTTTCATCTGCTCCTCCCGGCGGAGCGCCGTTTAGCCGGCCTCCATCAGACCCAGCTCCAGGAGGGCTTGCTCCAAACGCTCGCGCATGCGGGCATCCGGAGGCAGCAGAGGCGGTCGCGGCTCTCCACCGGCGAGACCCAGCAGATCCATCGCCGCCTTCAACGCCGGGACGCCCCCCTCCCGGGTCACCAGGTTGTTCAACCCCACGATTTGCCGCTGCAGATCCGCCGCCCGATCACGCTCCCCCCGGCGAAAGGCGTCTTGCAGCTGGATGCAGAGATCCGGTGCGACGTTTGCCAGGGCGGCCACGACTCCGACGGCTCCGAGCGAGAGGGCGGGGAGAAAAAAGCCCGCCGATCCGGCCAGCATCTGGAAATCCCCTGGGACGGCTCTCAAAATCTCGGCCATCTTGTTCAGATTGCCGCTGGAATCCTTCATGCCGATTATGTTCGCGTGTCCGGCGAGCTGGACCACGGTGGGGGCGTCCAGATCCGAACCCGTGGAAGCGGGCATGTTGTAGAGGATGATGGGAATGGGCGACTCATCGGCAACTGTGGTGTAGTGCCGGATCAGGGACGCTCGATCCATCCTGCTCTTGTAGTAGTGGGGATTGATCACCAGCGCCGCGTCGGCCCCAGCCTCCGCCGCTTCCCGGGTGAGCCGGACCGTACTCCCCGTGGATTCGCAGCCGGTGCCCGCGATCAGGAGCTTTTCAGAAGGCAGAAGATCTCGAACGATCCCGATGGTTCCGATCTTTTCCGCCGAATCGAGGAATACGAACTCCCCGTTGGAACCAAGTACCACGTATCCTCTAAGGTCATAGCGATTGAGAAAACCGAAGTTCGTTTTCAGACCGGAGGGTGAGACGGACCCATCCGCGTCGAAGGGCGTCGGTATCGGGGGAAAGACGCCCGTGAGGTCGGGAGAGCTCATCCCTTCTTCTTGGGGCGCACTCTGCGGATGATTTCGAGGGTCTTTTTCACATTGTCCCGGATTCCCTCGAAATCCCCCGCTTGAAGCAGGTCCTTGCGGATCAACTTGCTGCCGATGCCGACACAGGCCACACCGGCCTCAAACCAGGCTTTGAGTGACTCTTCGGTACAGTCCACCCCGCCGGTGGGCATCATGCTGACCCAGGGACAGGGTCCCAGAACCGCCTTCACGAAGGCCGGTCCGCCCACTTGGCCGGCTGGGAAGACCTTGATTATCTCGCATCCCAGCTCTTCGGCTTCGGAGATTTCCGAGGCGCTGCCGCAGCCCGGTGAGTAGGGGACCTTACGCCGGTTGCAGATCCGGGCCACTTCCGAATTCAGCAGCGGACCCACCACGAAGTTCGCGCCCCGGGCGATGTACATGGCAGCGGTGTAGGGATCTACGACAGAACCCACTCCGAGGATCAGCTCGGGCAGCTCGGCTCGACAATACAGCTCCAGCTGAGAGAAGACATCGACGGCGTGATCCCCCCGGTTAGTGAACTCGACCACCTTCAGCCCTCCATCCAGACAGGCCTTGGCTACCTTTTTCGAGACCTCCAGGTCGGGATTGTAGAATACAGGCACAACACCCTGGTCTACCATAGTGTTGAGTACCTCGAGTCTCGCAAATCTTGCCATTGTCGGCTCCTCGTATCTAAGAGATGGTTTCCTTGAGTAAACCTCACGGTCTCACCCCTGTCAAGCTGCACCGCAGCTGTTCGACCCCTCGGATCAACCGCATACCGTCAACCGGATACGCGGCGAAACACCCGCGCCCAGCGGGGAAACAGGACGATCGGCTGCCGCGGTGCTATCCGGCGCATCCCTTCTCCGTCGTTCAGCAGATCTTCAAGAGCTGCTTCTCCCACCCAGCGCCGGATCTTCTCGGTCCAGGCCAGCTCGTAGTAGTTGCCGTCACGGTGGCTGCTCCACAGGCTCTTGTAAAGCTCGTAGTTGGTCACCGAGTCAAAGGTGCTGTCCCGCAGCCAGGAGCCGTAATCCCCGTTCACGATTTCACCCAACAACCAGATATCCGGCCGGCCGGCACGGCAGTGCGCGGCCAGCTCCCGCAGAAACGCCGGATCCATGACATCCGCAGCATCCAGCCGCAGGCCGTCGAAATCCAGTCTGCTCATCCACAGGTCCAGTGTTTCCAGGTGATACCGCCTTACGGCGGTGTTTGTTAGATCGAATTGCGGTAGCTCCGCGTAGCCGTTCCAGCCACTGACAGCGATCCCACCGGGAGACGACGCCTCCATTCGCAGACCCCTGTACCAGCTCCAGTACGGCGATGAGGACCCCCGATTGCATACGTCTGCAAAGGCGAAGAAGCCGCGGCCGCTGTGATTGAAAACAGTGTCCAATACTATGCGCAGCCCGGCCTCGCGAAGTGCGGATACACCGGCTTCGAGATCCTCCCACGTGCCGAGCCTGGGATCGGGATTCCGATAATCGACCGTATCGTAGCCGTGGGTCGCGGAGTGCCAGATCGGTCCCAGCAGCACCGCAGTGTATCCGGAATCTGCGATATAAGGAGCCCAGGCGCGAAGAAGATGAAATCCGCGGGGCTGCTCCGCAGCGTCCAGCGCACCTAGGGGAAACAGATGATAAACCGACGCATCATGGAACCACATAGCACCTCCAGTATATAACTACCGTTCGGTATATACGGACATATCGATTTCGTTCCCTGCAGTCGAATTCAGGGAGGATCACGAAAAGATCCCGTACATGAACTGTTTTGAAATGACATAGGGCAGGTCCCGCTCCGGCGGATCCGCACCGTTTACAGCCAGAAAACCATAAGTCAACAGGAGACCGGCGAATGAGGCAGCGTATGCCCGCGCCCGGTTGCGCATGTTGCCGTGGTACTCGGAGGCGGCATTGAAAAAACACTCCAGTCGTTCTATCCACCTCTCCTGTTGTTGCCCCGCCACGGTGGCCGCCTCGCTTCCCCGCGGTCCGTAGTAGTGAGAGATGAACAGCCGGGCCAGCCGCGGATATGCCTCCACATAGCCAAGCCAGCCGACGCAAACACGCTCGATGCTTCCCGGCACATCCGACGGATCGAAGGACTGGGAGGGCACGAACTCGCCCAACCGTTTATCGTTCAGCTCGACGATGGCGCGCAACAGACCGGCTTTGCTCCCGAAGTAGTGGTACAACGTCGGTTTCGTCACCTGAGCGTCGTTGCAGATCTGCTGAACCCCGACCGCCTCATACCCCCGATCAACCCAGAGCTCCAGCGCCGCGGACAGGATCACTTCTCTATTTTCCGCCATCAGATTTAATATATACCGATCGGTATATAACAGTCAACGATTCATTTGCGGGAATCCGATCGCAACGCTACTATACAACAGAGGCAGCAGAAAAAAAATCCGGGATTGTACAATATAAAGGAGGCCCGGCTCGTCTATATCCGTAGTATGGAGGCAGTGTTAGTGCAGCGCCTGGAGAAGGTGTACAGAAGCGAACGGACTTCTCTCCTGGGTTTCATCCGCTCCCGGACCGGGGATCTGGAAGAGGCGGAGGACCTGCTGCAGGATGTTTTTTTCCAGGCGATCCGGGCGGCCAGCGTGACCGAACCGATCGAAAATATCGTAGGCTGGCTGTATACAATCGCCAGAAACAAGATCATCGATCGATACCGCAGAAAGCCCAGCACCGTTAGTCTCCAGCAGGAGAGGGAAGACCTCACGCTGGAGGAGCTGCTTGCCGACAGCGGCATCGATATCGAAAAGGAGATGATCCGGCGCGCAGTCATGGACGCCCTGATCGAGGCGATGGAGGAGCTTCCTCCGGAGCAGCGGAATGCCTTCGTCCAACAGGCGATCGAAGGCAGGACCTTCAGGGAGATCTCCGAGCAAAGTGGAGTACCCCTGAACACCCTGATCGCTCGAAAACGCTATGCCGTTCAGTTTTTGCGCAAGCGCCTGCACGGTCTCAGGGAGATCATCGATGAGCTGGCTTAGAGTTTCCAACGCGGCAGGGCCGGGGAGGCCTCCGGGGGGCGGTTCCGGATTTTGCGGACGGAAAACAACACGAAAACAACACGAGAACAATACGGGGAATCACCCTTGAGGAGGTAATCAGATGTTTCATGATATGCGAAGACCATTTCTGCGCGTCGGTATGATAATCGGTGGCGTGGTTCTGGCAGCCGCTTTGGCTCTTCTGTTCGGACTCCTGGTCATGGTGCTCTGGAACTGGATCATGCCGGATGTCTTCGGCTTGCCGCCGCTGACCTACTGGCAGAGCTGGGGAATCGTACTTCTGGCTCACATCCTTTTCAAAGCCGGAGGCCACAAAGACCACGATCACCGCAGAAGCAGGGACGAGGAGTGGAAGGACCGATTCCGGGAGCGCTTCAAAACGCGCGTCTGGGTCGGGGATAAGGCCGAAAAACCGGTTACTCCTGAGGCGGAGCCTCATAGGGGGGCGAAACCGCACCAGCCGGAGAAACCGTTTGGGGCTGAGGAACCGCCCGAGCCGGAAAAGCCCCGGGAGAGCTGAGATTCAGGTCCCGGTGATCGCAATATCGAACAGCCCGTTTCCCCTGTGGAAGCGGGCTGTTTTTTAGCGGACATCCGATCAAAAAACCCATCCGCGTTCGAAATATACTATACCGATAATTGGTTCACTGATAATTAGTTCCGGCCGGTTGGATGCAAATAGGGGAAAAATAGCTACACAAGAGGAAAAGATCGAACGCGCTCGAAAGATCGCCATGAAGAAGATGGACTTCATCCGTCATTTTCTGATCTACGCAGTGGTAATGGCGGTGCTGGCCATCATCAACAACACGACCTGGGCCGGATATCAGTGGTGGCTCTGGCCGGCCTTGGGCTGGGGCATCGGCATCGTGGCTCACTTCCTGAGTGCCTTCATCTACCAGGGCGGCAGCCTGGAGAAGCGTTTGATGCAGCGGGAATTGGAGAAGATGGAAGATGAGGAGTAGAAGAACCTGGGTCGATATCCTTGGTCCCGTGTTCGGCATCCTGGCCGCAGCTCTGACCGTATACGCCCTGGTTTATCTGCTCTGGATCGAACCTTTCTACCGCGGCGACAGTTGCCGCTCCTACGACAGCGCGGGTCGGGATTTCGTGACCGGACCGGGCTGGGAGAGCCGGGAAGTCACGGAACGGTTCGAAGGCAGCTTCGGCGAGTTGGAAAACCGCAACGTCGCCGGATCTCCTTTCGGTTCGGTGTCTTTCGATATAAGGGTACCCCCCTCCATCAAGGAGATCCGGGCGAACAACATATCCGGAAACATCAAAATCGAGAACATGGGCGCCGGGGTCGAGCAGACTCTGGAGACCGTATCGGGCCCCGAATCGATACCGAGCGCAGCGGCGACCTGAGAGCCAAATCCATCAGCGGGTCGATCCACTTCGCCTCCACCGGTAAGACCCTGGACATCAAATCCACTTCGGGAAGGATTCATGAGGAGATCCTGGGTCTGGAACCGGGCGGTTCAGTGGAAATCGATACGATCTCAGGATCGGTTGACCTGGAGGTGTTCTCGGGTTTCGGCGCCGACTTGCGGCTCCGTTCGGTAAGCGGTTCGATATCCTGTGATTTTCCCGTTGAGATCATCGAACAGAAGAGAAACAAACTGGAGGGGACAGTTGGAGACGGAACGGTTCCCTTCGAGGTAAAAACGCTCAGCGGCAGGATATCCTTGAGCCGCTGACGCCTCACTGGCCCCAACCATCAACAGCCCTGCAAAACCGGCGGGAGAGGGATTTCCTACCGGTTTTTTGTCGTTCCCAGCCGAAAAATAGGGTAAGGCCTATGACCAAAGAACAGCAGGCAATCTCCGCATCAAAAAACGGCCCCGTGACCGTCAAATCTCTGGTACACGATCTACGGACTCTGGGGGTCCGCCCGGGCATGGTTCTGCTCGTTCATTCGTCACTGAGCGCATTGGGCTGGGTGTGCGGCGGTCCGGTCGCTGTGATCCAGGCCCTGCAGAAGGTGCTGCGCAGCTACGGAACCTTGGTTATGCCCACCCACTCGGGGGATCTTTCGGACCCGTCCCTGTGGGAAAACCCGCCGGTGCCGAAATCCTGGTGGGACACGATCCGCAGGACCATGCCGGCCTACGACCCGGATTTGACTCCGTGCAGGGGTATGGGTGTGGTGGTGGAATGCTTTCGAACCCTCCGTTCGGTCGTGCGCAGCGCGCATCCCCAGGTTTCTTTCGCCGCCTGGGGCGAGAACGCCATCAAGATCATGGAGAACCACAACCTGGAGTTCGGACTGGGGGAAAACTCCCCCTTGGCTCGCGTCTACGAGCTCGACGGCCGGGTGTTGCTGTTGGGCGTGGATCACAGCAGCAATACCTCCATGCATCTGGGCGAGGACCGTGCCGACTTCCACGGCAAGCGCATAGTCACCACCGGAGCGCCGGTGATGGTCGGATCTCACCGCCGCTGGAAGAGCTTCAAAGATACCAACTATCACAGCGACGACTTCGATCGCCTGGGACGAGATTTCGAGAGAGAATGCAAAGACCAGATCCTCAAGGGCAGCGTCGGCTACGCCAAAGCCCAGCTTTTTCCCCAGCGTCTGTGTGTGGATTTTGCCGAGAAGTGGTTGGAGCGCAACCGCCGCTAGAGCCTAGGCGCTGCGCCTGAAAGCGTCTCTGGCAAGACGCACTAATGATCGCAGGCGTTGTCCCCGGTATCCAAATTTCCCTTCAGGTAGCTGTCCACCACGACATCGGGGCTTTCACTGGGAGCACCGCAAATCACATGGATTCCCGCCTCCTCGAAGATCATCTGCGCCATGTGTCCCATGCCACCGGCGATCACCAGGGTGACCCCACGCTCTTTGAGCCAGCGGGGCAGCAGGCCGGGTTCATGGGCAGGAGGCGTGATATCCTCCCGGCTCTGGATTGATTTATCCTCAACCTCGAACACGCTGAACTGCTCGCTGTGTCCGAAGTGCTGCGAAAGCTTGCCGCTTTGAACAGGCATCGCTATTTTCATTCTTTAATCCCTCCGTTTATCAATTTATCGATGACATCGCTGAAATCCTCTTTGCCTCTATCATCCTGGAGAACGTAGGGTTGTCCCTGATCTGTAGATGTTACGATCTCGGGTCGGATCGGAATTTTCCCGAGGAAGGGGACGCCCATCTCCCGGGCGGTACGCTCACCTCCGCCCGAGGAAAAGAGGTCGATCTTCTCACCGCAATGCGGACAGATCAATCCGCTCATGTTCTCCAGAATACCCATAATCGGCATGTTGACCTGCCGGCAGAAGGTGATTGATTTTCGAATATCCAGGAGAGAGATCTCCTGGGGTGTGGTGACGATGATCCCCTGTGCACCCTGCATAACCTGGGCCACGGTCAACGGTTCATCCCCGGTTCCGGGAGGAGAGTCGATGAACAGGTAGTCCAATTCTCCCCAAAGCACGTCGGAGATGAACTGCTTGATGGCCCCGATCTTCAAGGGTCCCCGCCAGATCACCGCCGTGTCCCGATCCTCCAACAGGGCGGCCATGGACAGGACCTTTAAGTGCTCACCGAATGGAATCGGCATAAGTTGTTGTCCGCTCATCTTCACGGATTCGCCCTCCAGTCCAAGCATCTTCATCGTACTCGGGCCGTGAAGATCCACATCCATCAAACCGACGGAGTAGCCTCTGTCAGCCAGTGCGGCTGCCAGGTTCACGGCAACTGTGCTCTTACCCACTCCGCCCTTTCCGCTCATCACCAGATATTTATGTTTGATCAGGGCCAGCTTCTCTACGATTCGCTTGTCCTGCTCCTGCCGCTCCGTTTCCTGATTCCTCGTATGGGCATCTGACATCTGTATTTTCCTTCCCGGGACATGGCAATCTCCGATCACAAGAAAAAATCGCGGATTGCGGACCGTTCCTACAACTTGCTGTTGTTCATAAGATCGTAAACTCCGCTCACATAGTCCAATGGTGATTGCGATCTCCTCAATGTCTGTGTTATAGATCATAAGATAACAAAATACTTGACAAATGAGAATATGCTCATTATATTTCTTTTGAGAATATTCTCAAAAAGGAACGGGTTGATGGCCAAACCCAAAAAGGACAGACGTGTCCAGTATCCCCCGTCGGTAGTCTACTTCAAGCCCCAAGGTATCCCGATGGTTCGGCTTGAACAAGTGACCCTTACAGTTGACGAGTATGAGGCTATCCGGCTGGTAGACAAAGATGGACTTGATCAGCAGCAGGCGGCGGAACGCATGGGTATTTCCCGGGCTACCTGCGCTCGTATAGTGGAGAGCGCCCACAAGAAGGTGGCGGAAGCCCTCACCGAGGGAAAAGCCATTCGAATCGAAGGGGGAAACGTCGTACTCAAGCAAAACCGCTATCGATGTCTGAGCTGCGGTGCCCTCTGGGAAGCTGAACTGTCAAACGAAACGGCGGAGGAACAGCCCGCTACCTCCTGTCCGAAGTGCCGCAGCGATCAAGTGATCGACTTCGCTCGACAGGCCGGCTGGCAGCCGGACGGTGTGTGGCAACGGGGCTTGGGCGGTCCCGGGAGAGGCCGCCGCGGAGGGGGCGGAGGACCCTGGAACCTTTGAGTCTGCCCACGATGCCAGGAGGTAGCTATTGCCACGACGAGACGGATCAGGTCCCGCGGGAGTGAGACCCGGGAGACAGGGAGAGTAGCCGGTTCCTGCGCCGGGTACCCGGCCCAGGAACGTCTAGGGGAGTTGGAAACCAATCAGGATTAGTTCGTATCCGAGAGTTCGGGGGAGATCTTCTCCCGGATTCTTGCAAAGAAGAGAGGAGCAACAATGAAAATAGCAGTCAGTTCCAGTGGAACCGATCAGAATGCCCAGGTGGATCCTCGCTTCGGCCGCTGTCAATACTTCATTATCATCGATACCGAAAGCGGCAAGAGCGAAGCCATACCCAATGCAGCCCGGTCGGCCGGTGGGGGAGCGGGAATCCAGGCAGCCCAAACCGTCGCCGATCATGAGGCGGAAACAGTTCTCACCGGCAATGTCGGCCCCAACGCCCATCGTGCCCTTCAGGCTGCAAGGGTATCGGTCATAACCGGGGTCAGCGGCAAGGTTTCGGATGCCCTACAGGCCTTCCAGGAAGGGAAATACAAAGCCTCGGAAAGCCCCACCGTGCAGTCCCACTTCGGGATGTCCGGACCTGGAAAGGAGTAGCACATGCCAACGGGAAATGGAACGGGACCCCGAACGGGTCCCGGCACCGGCGGCACAGGCCGCGGTACTGGTCGCGGCGCAGGTCGCGGTCGAGGCGGAGGCCGGGGTGCAGGACCGGGAGGCGAATGCCTCTGTCCTCAGTGCGGCGCCAGGATTCCGCACCAGCCCGGCGCGCCCTGTACCACTCTATCCTGCCCGAAGTGCGGCTCGCTCATGATTCGAGCCTAGCGGGGCTTTGAGCCGGGGCTACGAACATACACATTAAAGACTCACAATCTCACAACGGGGAGCAACAATGAAGATCACCATAGCGAGCGGCAAGGGCGGCACCGGGAAGACCACTGTTGCTGTGAACCTGGCCTGGACCCTGGCTCAGGCGGGCAGAAAAGTAGGACTGCTGGACTGCGATGTTGAAGAACCGAACGACCACCTTTTCCTGGACCCGCAGTTCACCCATTCACAGTCAGTAACAGTGCTGAAACCGGTTCTGGATGAGGACAAATGCACGGGATGCGGCCGCTGCGCAGAGGTCTGCACCTACAATGCGATTGCGGTCATCAAAGGCAACGTCCTGATCTTTCCCGAGCTCTGCCACGCCTGCGGGGCCTGCAGTCTGCTCTGTCCGGAGCAAGCCTTGCGGGAAGAGCCGTTTGCAATCGGAACCGTGGAATCCGGAAGCGCCGGAGGGTCATCCGGGGGCAGTTCGTTTGCCTTCTCCCACGGGATCCTCGATGTCGGAGAGGCGCTCGCTCCAAAAGTAGTACAGGCGGTAAAGGACGGAACAACCGGGGACGATTCCCAAAACCCGGACCGGATCATCCTGATCGACGCTTCCCCCGGAACCGCATGTCCGGTCGTGCAGAGTTTGAAAGACAGCGACGCCTGCATCCTGGTCACCGAAGCCACCCCCTTCGGGCTCCACGATCTGAAACTGGCCCTGTCCCTGAGCCTTCAGATGGGCATACCCACGGGGATCGTAATCAACCGCAGCAGCGGTGATGACTCCCTGATCGACACCTACGCCGATGCTCTTTCGGTTCCCGTGATCGGACGAATTCCCTTTCGCCGGCAGTATGCGGAACGCTATTCCAGGGGCGAAATCCTGGCCCAGGGCGATTCTGAGCTCCAGCAGCAGCTTATCGAAATCTTCGAGCGGATCGCTGCGCTTTCCGTGCAGCCGGCGCCTCCGGCACCGGAGGAAGACATCCTCCCGCTCTCATCAAATCAAGACGGCGACGAGTCGCGGAATGCAGGAGCCTCCGGGCCCACGGTCCAATCCAGCTCCACTGATTCCGAAACCGGTAAACCGGCGCGGGAAATCGGGATCATCAGCGGCAAGGGAGGTACTGGGAAGACCACGGTTGCGGCCAGTCTGGCGGTTTTGGCTAAACGGGCAAATCCTCCCGACCAGGCAGGTATGAAGCCCTTCGCCGTGCTCGCTGATACGGATGTGGACGCTCCTGATCTCCACCTGCTGCTCAAACCTTCGGTGGTGGAAAGCCGTCCTTTTAGCGGCGGAAAGCTCTGTCGAATCGATGAGGAGGCCTGTACAGGTTGCGGCGAATGCGCCTCGGCCTGCCATTTCCAGGCGATTCATCCCGTGTCCGATGGACGAAACGACGGGCCCCGATACCGCATCGATCCACTGGACTGCGAAGGTTGCGGCCTGTGTTTCCACATATGCCCCGTCGAGGCGATAAGCAGCCAAGACAATATTAACGGTACCTGGTTCGTTTCCCGGAGCCAATACGGACCGATGGCCCACGCCCGCCTGGGCATCGGCCAGGAGAACTCGGGAAAGCTGGTCACGGAGGTACGCAGCCGAGCTTCAGAGCTGGCCGCCCGTTATCGGACCGCCATTATTTTGAGCGACGGCCCGCCCGGAGTGGGCTGTCCGGTGATCTCGGCAATAACGGGTCTCGACATGGTGCTGATCGTCACCGAACCCACGGTGTCCGGCGCCCACGACTTGCAGCGGGTCCTGGATCTGTCCAGGCACTTCGGAGTCCCGGCCAAGGTCATCATCAACAAAGCCGATCTCAATCCGGATCAGTGCGGCACGATCGAGGCCCTGGCAGATCAGGCAGGAGCTCCCTGCATCGGTAAAATCCCTTTCGATCCCCAGGTCCAGGAAGCGCTCATGCAGGGTATTCCCCTCGTGGAGTTCGCAGACGGCCCGGCAGCCCGGGAGATCCGCAGGATTTGGAGCATCCTGACAGCAGAATCCTGAAATACACCCCCGCCCTGCCCCCTGAAACTGGCCACAGGTATAGTGAAATTATTATATTGAGGTCCAGGAGGGTTTATGAGCTCCTTGGATATAATGAGATGCACAACCTTCCGAGGCGGGGAGCAGCCGCTGTCCCGCGCGGAGATAGATGATTACCTTCCTCAGGTTCCCGAATGGAAGGTGGCGAGGCAAAACGGATCCTACCGTATCGAACGAGGTTTCCGATTCCCGGATTTTGCTGCGGCCCTCGAGTTCACGAACAAAATCGGCCAGCTGGCTGAAAGAGAAGGTCACCATCCTTGCGTTACTACCGAATGGGGCCGTGTGACCCTGAGCTGGTGGACCCATAAGATCAGGGGCCTGCATCGCAACGACTTCATCATGGCGGCAAAGAGCGAGAAGGCATACCGGGAGCTGCAGTTGGTGGAGGGGGAATAATGAAGACAACCATCGGGAGACGCTTCTACCTGGCCGGTATTTGCTGCCTGCTTCTGGCTGCAGTCTTCGCCCACAGTGAAGACGGCCGCGGCGGATCCGGGGATGACGGCCAACCGGTCTTCAACCCGGACCTGAACTTTGCCCAGGTCGAATACGTCAAGGCAACCGAGGTGTCGGCGGGTGTGTGGCGCTTCGATGTCACGGTCCGGCATAACGACCAGGGCTGGGAGCACTACGCCGATGCCTGGCAGGTGATCGATCCGGCCGGCGGACAGGTCCTGGGAGAGAGGATCCTGGCCCATCCTCACGATACGGAGCAGCCCTTTACCCGAAGCCAGAGCGGAATCGCCGTCCCCGCGGATCTCACCCGGGTCCTGGTACGGGCCAAGTGCAATGTCCATGGATTCGGAGGAAGAGAAATCCTGGTGGACCTGTCCCTTGAAGAGGGAGACGGCTTCCAGGTACAGCGCCGACGGTGACCGCTTCCCGGCGAAGCTGCTGTCCGTCGAACCCCGGTCAATTAGGACATACTACCCGGAACTGCTCGTCGACTAGGTAATCCGCTCGGTTCTTGTGAGCCGAGATGATCCTGTGTTCGATCTCCAGAACCTTCTCTAAGAAATCATCCTGAGCCTCCCGAGCACGTTTCAGCCTGGATTGCAGGGTTTCCAGATAGGTCAGGTCAATGAATACCCGGGTATCGACGTTATCCAAAGCGGAGGTGTACGTGCCTTCCGCGACGACAACGGCGACGCCCCGGAGAGAAACGGTTTCCTCGCTGATCCGATCCTCCCCATACACAACCAAAGGTTTTACGATCGTCTCGGCACCGGATCGGACCCGCCGGAGGTGTTCATCCAGAAGATCCAGGCGGACCTCCCGCACGCCGACCCAGCCGATATCCTGACGGCGGATATTATCATTTGTCTTCGGGGGATAAACGAAGTAGTCGTCCTGCTGCAGCACCAGGGTCTGGAAATCCCGCCTGTTCAGGGCTTCGGCCAGGGCCTGGCCAGTCTCCGACTTGCCGCTGCCGGACTCACCGGCGATGGCGATGGTGTAGATCCGAGGCGAGGAGCGCAGCTGCGGCAGGATCCGTTCCACGATCTGCTCGGCCGCCCGGCGGTGTTTCTCATTTATGATCAGCTTGTCTCCGATCATTCCGACCCCTCCGTTTTGTAGTACATTTTTTTCAACCAGTCCGTACCGGAATCTCCCGGCTCCTCGAACTCACGGTTCACCCCATCGACTCCCCCCAGGATCTGCAGGAATTCCTCCAGATATCCGCGGGCGGTGCGCTTCCAGGTGTAGCGATCCATGACCCGCCGGCGACCACGGTCCTGCATCTCCTGTCGGCGGGATTCATCCGCGGCCAGCTCCAACAGCCCTCGGCTGATATCCCCGGGATCCTCCGGATCGACCAGTATTCCGTACGCCCCGCCTTGATCCTGCAGGCTCTCCCGGGGACCTCCGTTTCCGGTCACTACGGCGGGCAGTCCGGCGGCCATCGCCTCCAACGGAGCCAGGCCGAAGGGTTCAT
>CAZPPB010000066.1:0-19615 GCA_964588355.1 uncultured Spirochaetaceae bacterium
TGGTCATCTCCACCGCAACGATCAATCTTCAGCAGCAGTTGGTGGAGAAGGACATCCCCCTGGTCGGCAAGATCCTGGGAGGGGATCCCGGCTGTATGCTGGTGAAGGGTAGGGGCAACTACCTGTGTCTCAACAGACTGAGGGAAGCTCTCGAGGAAACGACCCTCTTCGATGAGGAGGACGATTCGCTAAAGGCCATTCACGGCTGGGCGGCGACCACGCCCACGGGCAGCCGCAGCGAGCTTCCCTTCTACCCCAGCGACGAACTGTGGTCGCGGGTCTGCTCGGAGGCGGATGCCTGCCTGGGGCTGCGCTGTTCGAGCCGGGAGGATTGTTTCGTGCTCAAAGCCCGCCGGGAAGCGGCGGCCTGCCGGATCCTGGTCGCCAATCATCATCTGCTGTTCTCGGATCTGGCGCTGCGCATCTCCGGGATGGGTTTCGACTCCGCGGCTGTCCTGCCGCCCTTTCAGCGGATCATCTTCGATGAAGCCCACAACGTGGAGAGAAATGCTACCTCCTATTTTTCCGTATCCTTCACCCGCGGCCAGATCATGAAATACGCCGGCAGGCTGTACAGGGAAAAACGAGGCCGCAGGAGCGGATTGTTCCTTGCCCTGGAGAAGGTATACGGCCGCGGCGAGGAGATGGCCGAGCTTCGACGGCTACTCGGCGCGCTTGCCGACAAATCCGCCATCCTGAACGCCGACGCTGCCGATCTGCTCGGGTCCAGGAGCACATTCCGCCTCAAATCCGCCGAGGTCGATCCGCGGCTCTCCGACCTGCTCCTGGAGCCGCTGACGGATCTGGCCGTCACCATCGCCACCCTCCAGGCCCGTTTCGCGAAGGTGATGGAGGGACTCGAGGCGGGAGAGGAGGAAGACCCGCTGGTATTCCAGAGCAGGCTGCAGATACGGCGTTTGGCCCAGGTGGCGGAGACCTGTCAGCGCTTTCTGCATTACTACGAGAATCAGGAGGAGATCTACTGGCTGGAATCTCGAAAGAATTACCGGGGTGAAGCCTATGTGCGCTTCGTGATTACGCCTCTGGATGTTTCTGCGGTGATGAGGCAGGCCGTGTACGAGCCCTATGAAACAGTCGTGTTCACCTCGGCCACCCTTACCGTAGACCGGCGCTTCGATTATTGGAAGAACCGGCTCGGCTTGACTTCCCCTGCCGGCACGAGCGAATCAGAAGCGGTTTTCCCTTCTCCCTTCGACTACCCGAGGCGGGTGTTCCTGGGCATTCCCAAAGAAGCTCCAGAGCCGGAGGAGAAGGAGTTTCCGGCCTTCCTGACTGAGTTTATCCGGGAGGCTCTTCTCGTTTCTGAAGGGAGGGGACTGGTCCTGTTCACCTCCTACTCCCTCCTGGATTTTGCCTTCCATAAAATCCAGCCGGCACTGGCTGAAAAGGGACTCCTGGTGATGCGGCAGGGGGAAGAGGAACGCCACCGGCTGCTGAACCGATTCCGGGAAAACACGGACAGCGTCCTGTTTGCCACGGATTCCTTCTGGGAGGGAATCGATGCACCCGGGAAATCTCTGGAGGTGGTTGTGCTGACCCGGCTGCCCTTTCGCGTCCCCACGGATCCGGTCATGGAGGCGCGAACCGAAGCCATAGAGCAGCGAGGGGGCAACGCCTTCTGGGAGCTGGCCCTTCCCGACGCCATCATACGCCTGCGTCAGGGTTTCGGCAGACTGATGCGCCGCCAGGACGACTACGGGGCGGTGCTTATACTGGATCCGAGAATCGTGCGTAAAGCGTACGGCCACTACTTCCTGGATTCGCTGCCGAAGACTCGAACCGTTGTCTCCTCCGTTCAGAGTGTGCTGAACGCTTTTGAGGACTTCATCGTAGGGATACGCAAAAAAGAGGAGCACCCGCTGTAGCGGGTGCTCCTCTCAGCCTGTTCGCAATAAATAGTAGGAATAAGAATCTACTGTATGACGGCCAGGATATCGGCCATCTTCACGATCAGCTGCTCTTCTCCATCGACTTTGATGGTCGAACCCGCATACTTGTCGTAAAGCACCCGATCTTTTGCTTTGACCTTGATCGATTCGTCGTCACCTACAGCTACCACCACGCCCTCTTGGGTCTTTTCCTGTGCGGTCTGGGGAATGTAGATCCCGCCAGAGGTTTTGGTTTCCCCTTCGACCATCTTTACGAGTACACGATCACCGAGAGGTTTGATTTTCATCTTCTGTTTCCTCCTGATTCTATATAGCTTTTAGATTTACTAAAGATTTTTGGGTGTTGTTTCGTGATGAATATACAGAATTACTCCGGGAATCGTCAACATAATTGTTGCCGTTTCCGGGTTGGCGGGTGTATTTTTTGTGTATGGATCGGTGGATCGTTGATTTTCATAGGGGGATTCGCCATCTGTCGGGGCACGACCCGGCTGGCGCAATTACATTTTTTTCCCGGGCCGTGCAGGCCTGCCCGCTGTCCCGATCCGAGGAGCTCACAAAGGCGCTTTACTACCTGGGCGTTGCCCTCCAGCGGGTCGGGTACAGCAACTCGGCGATACGCAGCTGGGTGATATCCCACAGGATGAAGAAGAGCAGGCATACCCGGGCTCTCCTGGATCGATTCTGCAATGATTATGGGATGGCAAAGCAGGATTGTGAAGTTCACGACGACTGGCAGGCTTTCTACTCGATCCAGTTGATGCGCTATCTCAGAGGCTTCAAGAAGCGGACCCTCTCGGACCGTGCCGAGCGGTCTATGATGGTCGCTATCGTCCGGGAGGCCTGGAACGGACTCGTGGCCTCGGGGGTTTTGGAGGGACGCACCCCGGGGGAAAAATACGAGATCTTTCAAAACACGAAAATCGAATTTCCTCTTTTCTACTACAGTCGTCTGAGGGACCCGCTGGTCCGGGTAAATTTCTCTGAAGGCAGAAGGTACAAAGCGGGGGATCCGTGCCCTTGCGGAAGCGGCCTGCAGTTCTGCTGCTGCTGCGGGCGCAATCCGGGGGAAGATGAACTCTCAATCGGGTTATTTTGATACAGCTTTGCAGGATTACCCGATAGTTGAGGCATTTTGACTCAGTTTTGCCGCGGCTAGATAATCCTTAAATACCTCTCTATAATTCCATACCTTGTATATATTTATTGATAGGTTTTTGGCATAGATGGCACGCATGTTGCTTGTATAGTATCAAAAGTTGGAGGAAAAAATGCCCACAGCGACAAAAATGGTTCAGCCCCAGAGAGACACGCGAAACAGCGATGAAAATATACTCTCTATCTATCTCAAGGAGATCAACAAGGTTCCCCTGCTGACTCGGGAGGAGGAGCAGAATTACGCCCGTAGAGCCGCGGACGGGGAGACGCTGGCCAAAAACAAACTGATTCAGGCAAATTTGCGCTTTGTGGTGAATGTGGCCAAGAAGTATCAGAATCAGGGTTTGCCCCTGGCCGACCTGATCAGTGAAGGTAACATCGGCTTGATGAACGCGATCGAGCGATTCGACGTTTCCAAGGGCTATCACTTCATCTCCTATGCGGTTTGGTGGATCCGTCAGGCCATCCTCAAGGCGATCTGCGAAAAATCGCGGATGATTCGCCTGCCCCTCAACCGCGCCAATGAGCTGGTGCAGATAGAGAAAATGAGGAAGGAATTGCAGAGCGGATCCAGAGGAGATCCGGAGATCCATGAGATCGCCAAAGCCCTGGATATGAAAGAGGAGCACGTGGCGGACCTCATCAACATCTCCAGGGACATGGTTTCTCTGGATACGCCGATCTACGACGAGAAAGACTCCTCGATCCTGAGCGACTTCGTCGAGGACAAGGGTCAGAAAGCTCCCGAAGAATCGGTGATAGACCGTTCCCTCCAGGAGGACATCAATACGGTGTTGAACACGCTGAGCGGAAAAGAGGCCGACATCATCCAGTACCGTTTCGGGCTCAACGGAAAGCGTCCGATGTCTCTCAAGGAGATCGGCAACCGGTACAAGCTGACGAAGGAGCGGATCCGGCAGATCGAGAAGAAGGCTCTGAAGAGGCTTCAGCACCCTTCCCGCAGCCACACGCTGCGCTCGTACATGGCCTAGCTCGGCACAATCGAGTGCGTCTGCAGGGATAAACTGTATTGCGGTTCGACAGATAGCGAAAAGGTGAGGTACCCGGCTCATACCGCCGGGTGCCTTTTTTTTCGGTACCCGGCGATTGATCTTTCGGGTTTCGTTGGTGAATTGCATCGTGCAGGGGAAAGCGAATTGACAGAGCCTACTGTTTTGATTAGATTTGAACACGTCTTTCCAACATAAAATCAGATAAGGTGGGTATCCATGGCGAAATCGGTAAAATACGTGTATTTTTTCGGCGGCGGCAAAGCAGAGGGCGGGGCCGCTATGAAGAATCAGCTCGGCGGAAAGGGCGCTAACCTGGCGGAGATGACCAATCTGGGCATCCCCGTACCTCCAGGTTTCACGATCTCCGCCGACGTTTGCGATCTGTTCTACAAGAACAACAGGAAGTATCCGGCCGGACTGGACAAAGAGGTTCAGGACAACCTGAAAAAACTCGAAAAGTTCATGGGCAAGAAGCTCGGCGATCCCAAGGATCCACTGCTGGTCTCCGTGCGATCCGGGGCGGCGATCTCCATGCCCGGGATGATGGACACGGTGCTCAATCTCGGTCTGACCGATGAGGCCGTGGAGGGGCTGGCCGCACTATCAGGCAACGAGCGCTTCGCCTGGGACGCCTATCGGCGCTTCATACAGATGTTCGGCGATGTGGTACGGGAGGTTCCTCATCAGTTCTTCGAGGACGCTCTGGAGGCGGTCAAGAAGAAGAAGGGTGTCGAGGCGGATGTAGAGCTGGACGCCCAGGATCTGAAGGAAGTGGTCAAACGCTACAAGGGGATCTACAAGAAGCATACCAAAGAAGATTTCCCCCAGAAGCCGATCGAACAGCTCTGGGCAGCCATCGACGCCGTGTTCGGTTCCTGGAACAACCCCAGGGCCATCAAGTACCGCAAGATCAATGAGATCAAGGGCCTGCTCGGCACGGCGGTGAACGTTCAGACGATGGTCTTCGGCAACTTCGGGGATGATTCGGGCACGGGCGTGTGTTTTTCCCGGGACCCCTCCACAGGTGCGAACGAGTTCTACGGTGAGTATCTGATGAACGCCCAGGGAGAGGACGTGGTGGCGGGCATCCGCACTCCCCTCAGTCTCAAGCTCCTGGCCAAGAGAAATCCAAGGATCTACAAAGAGCTCGACGGTGTACGCCGGCGCCTGGAGAAGCACTACAAGGACATGCAGGACATGGAGTTCACCATCCAACAGGGAAAACTGTTCCTGCTGCAGACCCGCACCGGCAAGCGGACCGGCGCGGCCGCTGTCAAGATGGCTGTGGATATGGTCAAAGAGAAGGTGATTGGTAAAGAGCAGGCGGTGATGCGGGTGTCTCCGGATCAACTCGATCAGCTCCTGCACCCGATGATCGACCCCAAGTTCCGCAAAGGCATGAAGTCGTTGGCCAAGGGCTTGAACGCCTCTCCGGGGGCGGCCAGCGGCCAGATCGTGTTCACCGCGGACGAGGCGGAGGAGTGGGCCAAGTCCGGCAAGAAGGTGCTCCTGGTTCGCCGGGAAACCTCCCCGGATGACATCGGCGGGATGCACGTTTCCCAGGGGATCCTCACCGCCACCGGAGGCATGACCTCCCACGCGGCGGTCGTAGCCCGGGGCATGGGCACCCCCTGCGTGGCGGGCTGCAAAGCCGTGGTCATCAGCGGCAACACGGCCACGGTCGACGGCAGGAAGTACAAGGAGGGGGAGTGGCTGACCATCGACGGTTCCACCGGCGAGGTTTTCGAGGGCCAGGTGAAGCTGGTCCAGGCCAAGGTCAGCGGTGAGCTGGCGGTGTTCCTCACCTGGGCGGACGAGATCCGCCTGGCCGCGGTTCGTTCCGGGATCAAGGAGAAGGGTTTCCGCGTCCGCACCAACGCCGACCTGCCCCGGGATGCCAAGGTGGCCCGGGATTTCGGTGCCGAGGGTATCGGCCTGACCCGAACCGAGCACATGTTCTTCGAAGAGGGACGGCTGGAGATCTTCCAGGAGATGATCGTGGCCGAAGACCTGGAAGCCCGGAAGAAGGCGCTGAAGAAGCTCCTTCCCCTGCAGAAGGGCGATTTCAAGGGCATCTTCAAGGCCATGGATGGGCTTCCCGTCACGGTCCGCCTGCTGGATCCGCCCCTGCACGAGTTCGTTCCCAAGACCAAAGAAGACACCAAAGCCCTGGCCGACAAGATCGGCATTTCCGTAAAGCAGCTCCAGGCCAAGATCGACTCGCTCCACGAGCTCAATCCCATGCTCGGTCACCGGGGATGCCGCCTGGGCGTGACCTATCCGGAGATCTACGACATGCAGGTTCAGGCTATTGCCGAAGCCGCCTGCGAGGTGGCCAAGAACGGGGTCAAGGTTCTGCCGGAGATCATGATTCCCCTGATCGGCGTGGACGTGGAGCTGGATATGCTCCAACAGAACGCCAAGCGGATCGTGGAAGAGGTGATGGCCAAAAAGAAGGTTAAGCTGGACTACAAGATCGGCACCATGATCGAGATCCCACGGGCCGCGCTGACCGCGGATCAGATTGCCCAGGTGGCGGAGTTCTTCAGCTTCGGCACCAACGACCTCACGCAGATGACCTTCGGCTACTCCCGGGACGACGCCGGGGTATTCCTGCCCGAGTACGTGGAGAAGGGAATTCTGGAGAAAGATCCCTTTCAGGCCCTGGATCAGCAGGGCGTTGGCCAGCTGGTCGAGATGGGCGTTCAGAAAGGCCGTTCGACCCGCGGGGACCTCAAAGTGGGTATCTGCGGCGAGCACGGCGGGGATCCCAGCTCGATCGACTTCTGCTACCGCGTGGGTATGAACTACGTGAGCTGCTCACCTTACCGGGTCCCCATTGCCCGTCTGGCGGCGGCCCAGGCTGTGGTGAACAACCGGAAGAAGTAGGGTTTGACAACATCGGGTCTGCCGATATAGAGTCAACCGGGCAATAGGCTTTAAATGTCCATAGAGGCAGGTCCCGTTCCGGGGCCTGCCTTTTTCTATCGGGACTCGGCCGGGACGGGGATTGGCGTTCGTCTTTGACCCTTTGGAAGGTGCTCTCCGTTTTTCATGTAACCCTGGCGCACCATGGTTTCCGCGTTCAGGATCGCCGCCCCGGCGGCACCGCGCACCGTGTTGTGACCCAGGATCACCATCTTGATGCCGAGAACGGGGCACTTTCGCAAACGTCCGATTACCGTGGCCATACCGTTCTGCAGCCAGGAGTCCCTGGCCGGCTGAGGTCTGTCCGGTTCGTCGAGAACCAGGATCGGCTTTTGCGGCGCGGAGGGAAGACCGAGTTCCTGAGGCAGGCCGCTGAAACCCTCGAGAACCCGCCGGATCTCGGTCAGGCTCGGATTGCTCCTCAACTTGACGGAGAGGGTTTCGGTATGCCCGTCGTAAACCGGAACGCGATTGCACTGAGCGCTTATTTTCATGGAAACAGGTTCGATGACATCCCCCGATAGAGCGCCCAGGATCTTCAGCGGTTCCGTCTCTATCTTATCTTCCTCCCCGCCTATATAGGGAACCACGTTGCCCAGGATATCCATAGAGGGCACTCCCGGATAGCCGGCACCGCTGATCGCCTGGAGGGTGGTCACATTGACCGCCTCAACTCCGAACGCCCTGTGCAGCGGGGTTATAGCCATGGCAAGGAAGATCGTCGAACAGTTGGGATTGGTAACGATCGCCCCCTTGTACTGCTGGCTGTAGATGAGCTGGAAATGTTCGGGGTTTATCTCCGGGATTACCAGGGGAACCTGAGGATCCATCCTGTGATTGCTCGAATTGCTGATTACCAGATGGCCAGCAGCTGCGTATTTCGATTCAACAGTTCCGGCTACTGAGGAGTCCAGACCGGAGAAGAGGATGCGACTTTGCAGCTGCTCTTCAATGCTCTTTACCCTCAGCCCGGCCACGTTCGTCGGGATAGGGATATCCTGTTTCCACCCGCAGGCTTCGGTATAAGGTCTGCCGGCGGACCGCTGCGAGGCGACCACCTCCCTAACTTCGAAGTAGGGGTGATTGCGCAGAAGCAGGATGAACTTCTGCCCGACCGTTCCGGTTGCTCCGAGGACGGCTACGTCGATCTTCTCCATTTGCACACCTCCATATCGGTCAGTTGGATCGAAATTGCATGGAGGGGGTTTCGCTGATCTGCTTCCAAAGGCAGGAAACCAATAGCGCTCCACCACCCGGTGACAGTCCCTGGGATTTAGCCCAGGTGACCAAGCTCACGGTACAGGGGGCCCCGAGCTTTCGGCGGATCATCCCTTTCGCACACAGGTTCCACGGAACCCTGCTTCCTCGCCTGTGCTACTCTTGAGACCCGCGCCTCTATTGATCCAAATGTTGGTCTAAACTGAATATCACACGAATAGTACCTTGTCAATAGGGGTATTCGTTTTTTTCCCAACAGTAATTACCGTTTGCATGGGGCAATACTGCATGATTTGCAGTACCGAAAGCCATCGAATATACTGGATAGAGATTTTCAGGTAGGGAGCAGGACAGCAACTGGGCCCGTCTGACCACCTGGCTGAGCGAGGAATACATCAAAGGCTACAAGGATGAGAACGTGCTGTGAGTCTGCGGCCCGGTGACAAGACGATCCTCAAGCCCGGGATCTGGTTGGAACGGTACGGTTTTGAATGCAGCGAACCTTTTCTGGCCACGGAGAAAGGTTGTGAGAAGTTGATCGAGTTTCCACAGCAGCTGTTTGAAAAGTAGGGGGATTCTCATGGGTTCAGTGGTATGCAAGTTCGGGGGAAGTTCTGTCGCTGAGGCGCAGCAGATACAGTGATGATGTAAAGATCACCGACCTTCTGTACAGGTGCCAGGAATTGGCGGCGCAAGGGAAGTCTTTTTCCGAACCCTTTTCCGCGGTACGCAAGCGCTACCTGGAAATCGAACGGGACCTTGACAGGCGATCCGGAATGGAGGAAGCGCTCGGGGAAGTCGAAAACCAGTTGAACTCCGGGGCTTCTCCCGATCTGGCCGCCTCCAGAGGCGAGTATCTGTGCGCCCGTCTGTTGTCCGGATCCCTGGGCGCCACCTTCGTGGATGCGGCGGAAGCGATCAAAATCACCGCCGATGGTTCCGTGGATGAATCGAGCTATCCGGCGGTGGCGCGGCGGGTCAGTGAACCGGGATCGATAGTGTTGCGATTGTCGTTGCCGAACAGCAGCTCGAGGGAAAAGAACGGATTCTCCGTCGGAACATTCAAGAGGAGCTTGCCCCTGATAAACTGGAAATAAAACGGGATCTCGCCGAGATCGCAGTTGTCGGCGAGGGCCTGTCAGACAGGATCGGTGTGGGAAAGCAGATCTTCTGTTCACTGGCGGATGCCGGGATCAATGTGCTGCTAACCGATCAGGGGACCTCGAAGGCCAGCGTTATCCTGGTTGTCGAAGCCGGAGATTTCGAACGCTCCATCCGGACCTTATACGGGCGCTTCGCCTGATTCGGGGGATACGGCAGGGTATCTCCCGGAAAAAATCCGTAAATTCTTGCAGTAAGAGTTGACAACAGATCCAAATTCGACAATAATAATCTATGTTTCACTATGATGACAAGCGTTCACATAGTAAAACGAGCTCTTATACTCCCGTCCGGACAATCGAAAAGTGTTTTTCCGTGCTGGAACAGGTTGCCAGCCGGCAGCCTGTGCGAATCCCTGAAATCGTACAGTCGGTAGGCCTCAACAGGGGCAACGTACACCGGCTGGTGGCAACCCTGGAAAGGCTGGGTTATGTGGAGAGGCTGGAAGACGGGAAGATACGCCTGTCTTACAAGATCTTCAAGATGGGCAGCACCGTACCGCATACCCGCAAGCTGGATGAGGTGACCAGGCCCTTCATGCATCGCCTTTCCGAGATGTCCGATGAAACCGTGAACCTAGGCGTCCTGTACGCCGACAGCGTCATCTACCTCGACAAAGTAGAAGCCAAGCAGTACCTCCGTCTGGATCATCAGATCGGCGAAATTGATCCCCTGTACTGCACAGCCCTGGGCAAAGTTTTGTTGAGCGGATTCTCAGAAGCGGATTTGGAGGCGTTTTTCGCCTCAGCAGAGCTCCGCCCCAACACGAAAAACACGATCGTGACGAGAGAGGGACTCGAGAAGGAAATTCGCGAGGTACGCAGAAGAGGGTACGCCCTGGATCTGAAGGAGCTGGACGTCAATCTCCACTGTATCGCTGCTCCGATCTGCGATTACCGCAACCGGATTATTGCCGCTTTGAGCATCTCCGGACCTTCGATCCGTTTCACCAGAGCGAAGATCAACCAGTTGACAGCGCCCATGCTGAAAATCACTTCTGAAATTTCCCGTGAAATGGGCTGTACCGATGTGAACGAACCAAATACCGACATAGACAGGGTGGTGAAGAGGGCATGACCCTGGAAGAGGTGAGAGATTTTATGGAGCAGCAGGGAGTTCCCGGCCGGGATCTCCACGATCTGCCCGATTCGGAGAAAACCTTCGCCGATGGCTCCAACTTCCGTATAGAGATTGCGGGGATCGAACGAGCCTCGACTTTGGAGGCGATGATCGAGGAATCGCAGAAGCGGGGGGTTGCGGTGCACCGGGTAATCGCCACCGTGGGCGGCTCGACCTTCTGTGACAAACTCGAGCTTCGTGACATGGCGGCAATGGCCGCCGAGCAGCGGATCGAAGTTGTAATGGCGGTCGGTCCGCGCAAGGCCTGGGACGCCGGAAGCAAGGAAGGGGTCAGCCCGGAGGGAATGATGCAGGGCTACAGGCTCCGCGGTTCGGACTACCTCTCCTATTGGATCGCCGACATGTTGCGGAACATCGAGGCGGGTTTCCGGGGATTCCTCGTCTACGACGAGGGTGTTCTGGATCTAGTGAGCAAGATGCGGGCGGGGGGACTGATCCCCCAGGACACGGTGTTCAAGTTCTCCGTATTCGGCGGCTGCTGCAACGCCGCAGGGGCAAGACTGATCGAGTCGCTCGGGGCGGATTCCCTGAATCCCCTGTCGGACATCAGCCTCTCCATGATCGCCGGGATGAGAAAGGCCATCGATATCCCGCTGGATATCTATCTTATCGTCGTTGATTCTTTTGGAGGAACCTACCGCATCTATGAGGCTCCGGAGATCTGTCGCGTGGCCTCCCCCTGTTATTTCAAGATAGAACCGGGCACATCGGAGGCCGCCATCTACAAGCCGTGGGTGTCGGAGGAGTTCCACGCCGAGTTTGCACGGCAGAAGGTAAAGATTGCCTCGATTCTGCTGGAAATAATGGACCGACACGGCGGAGGATCGCGAATATCTCCACCAGGAGCCGACGACCTGGTTGTGCCGGTGCCGGAGGAAAAAGGAGGAAGCAGATGAGCCCAAGCACCACCAACTACGATGACTTTTCCCTTCCCGCAGCGCCGAAGGTCCTCCGTACGCCCCCTGGACCAAAGTCGAAGGAACTTCTGGAATACCAGACCGCTCATGAGAGCTCTGCGATCTCCTACGCCAAGGGGATGCCGATGGCGGTGCGCCGCGCCAAGGGAGCGACGGTGGAGGATGTGGACGGGAACATCTACATCGACTGCTTTGGCGGCGCCGGTGTGATGGCCGTGGGACACGCCCACCCGGACGTTCTGAAAGCAGCCCACGACCAGATCGATCTGGTCACCCACGCCCTGGATATCCCCACCCAAGCCAGGAAGGACATGGTAGAGATCCTGGTTCGCGCGCTTCCCAAAGAGCTGACCCGGCTGTTCTTCGGCGGACCCACCGGGTCCGACGCAGTGGAGCAGGCGATGAAGCTGGCCAAATACAATACCGGACGGATCCCCTTCATCGCCTTCGAGGGCGGCTACCACGGCATGACCGCCGGCGCCCTGGCGCTCACCACCGCCGCTTCCCACAAGGATGGGCTGCTGCCCCTCGTACCCGAGGTGCACTACGCTCCCTACGGCTACTGCTACCGCTGTGCCTTCGGCAGGCGGCCGGAGGACTGCTCCATGGAGTGCACCCAATATCTCGATCGTATGATGGAGGATCCCCACTCGGGAGTCGTGAAACCGGCGGCGGTGATCGTGGAGCCGATCCAGGGAGAGGGAGGGTCGATCGTGCCCCCCGAGCGTTTTATGCCGAATGTTCGGGAGATCTGCGATCGCCACGAGGTCCTCCTGATCTGCGATGAGATCCAGTGCGGCCTGGGACGAACAGGGAAGATGTTCGCCTTCGAGCACACCGGGACCGTGCCGGATGTCGTTACCTTGAGCAAAGCTCTGGGGGGATTGGGTTTCCCCATCTCCGCGATCGCTTACCGCGAGAGCCTCGACACCTGGCCTACGGCCAAAACGATCGGGACCTTCCGGGGCAACATGGTCGCATACGCGGCGGGAGCCACCGCTCTACGCTTCATGCTGGACTCCGGTCTGCTCGGGCACACGGAGCAGTTGGGTGAGACAGCCCTGAATCTGCTCAAGGAACTGGAAAACGATTCCCCGGTCATCGGGGAGGCCCGCGGCAAGGGTTTGATGCTGGGTGTGGAGTTCGTTTCCGACAAGGAATCAAAGAAACCCGCTCCTTTGCTGGCCAAGCGGATTAGAACCCTCTGCCATCAGAGGGGCGTCATGATCGAGGTGGGTGGACACTACGGGAATGTGGCCCGCTTCCTGCCCCCGCTGGTCATCAGCGAAGCTCTGCTGCGAAAGGCGATCGAGATATTTTCAGATTCGGTTCGGGAGATCGAAAAAAATCCGTCGGGAGAGTAAAAGTTCATGAGTACTAAAAGCTGGAATGTCGCGGTTGTAGGAGCCCTTGGAATGGTTGGGTCGGAGATGATCCGCACTCTCGAGAGGCGGAAGTTTCCGGTGCGGGAGCTGCGGCCTCTGGACCTGGCCGAGAAGGCAGGTACCCCGGTGGAGTTTCGGGGCCATACCCTGAAGTCGGCGGCCGCAGTGGAAGAGAACTTCAAGGGTATAGACATCGCCATCTTCTCCGCAGGGGGGACTGCAAGCGAGAAGTTGGCTCCCCTGGCCGTGCGCCAGGGAGCGGTGGTGGTCGACAATTCTTCGGCCTGGCGCATGGATCCCGACTGCCCCCTGGTGGTGCCCGAAGTGAATCCCCACGATCTGGAGTGGCACGGGGGAATCATCGCCAATCCCAACTGCTCCACGATTCAGATGGTGGTGGCCCTCAAGCCCCTTCACGAAGCGGCACGAATCAGGCGGATCGTGGTGTCCACCTACCAGGCCACCACCGGAGCCGGCAAGAAGGGAAGCACCGCCCTGGAAGAGGAATCCATCGAGTTTCTGCAGGCCAAAGCGCCCGTGGAGGCTCGCGGCTTCCAGTATCAGATCGCCTTCAACGTGATCCCCCACATCGACGTGTTTCAGGAGGGGGGCTACACCAAGGAAGAGTACAAGATGGTCAACGAGACCAGAAAGATCATGGGGGACGAATCGATCCGGGTAAACGCCACCTGCGTGCGGGTACCGGTGTTCTACGGCCATTCGGAATCGGTGAACATCGAGACGGAGAAGCGGATAGGGGTCGAGCAGGCCCGTAAGATCCTGGAGGGCAGCCCCGGTGTGATTCTTTACGATGATCCGGATCGGCTCAAGTATCCGATGCCGATCATGACCGACCAGGAAGATGCCACCTTTGTCGGCAGGATTCGAGAGGATTCCACAATAGAAAATGGTCTCAACCTCTGGATCGTGTCCAACAACATCCGCAAAGGGGCGGCATTGAACGCGGTTCAGATTGCCGAGACCCTGATACAAAAGGGTTGGGTCAAACCGAGGGATGCGAGAAGCTGACCATGGATCTTAGGAAGCGGGTCGCCGGCCTGCGGGAGGAGCTGATCGATCTCAGGCGGGATTTCCACAAGTACCCGGAGTTGGGATTTCAGGAGCATAGGACCTCAAAGCTGGTGGAGGAATACCTGCGCGCCCTGGGATTGCCTGTGAAACGGCTGGCCGGGACCGGGGTGGAAGCGCTGCTGGAAGGCAGCGGAGAGGGGCCGGTTTTGCTGCTGCGGGCGGATATGGATGCCCTTCCCGTGCAGGAGGAAAACGACGTTCCCTATCGGTCGGTGAACGACGGGGTGATGCACGCCTGCGGCCACGACGCCCACACGGCCATGCTGCTGGTGGCGGCCAAGGTCCTCGCGGAACAGAGAAAGCGGATCCCCGGCACGATCAAGCTGGTCTTCCAGCCGAACGAGGAAACGACTGCGGAGCCTCCGGGAGCGGAGGCCATGATCGCCGGCGGTGTCCTGATCGACCCCAAGGTCGATGCGGCCATGGCGCTGCACATCTGGACACCTCTTCCAAGCGGACAGATAGGTACGGACTCGGGTCCGGTAACGGCCACCCTCGACGTGTTCAGGATCGTAGTCAGGGGAAGAGGCGGGCACACAGGGTTCCCCGAACAGGCGGTGGACCCTATCATCGCCGCCTCGGCCGTCGTACAGTCTGTGCAGATCATCCAAACCCGGGAGATCAGCCTGATGAAACCGACTATCATCATGTTCGGGAAGATCGAGGGAGGCACCAAGTCCAATATCGTTCCCGATCATGTGATCCTGGAAGGTTCGATGCGCTATCTGTACGAAGGCGGGGAGCAAAGCGAGGAAAACCCGGAAGGCAGGCTCAGGCGGATCGTGGCGGCGGTAGGTGCGGCCTATCGGGTTGAGTGCGAGCTGGAGATCCACCGCGAGAATCGTGCAGTGGTCAACCATCCCGGAATGACCACCCTGGCCAGGCGTACCGCTGCGGAGGTGCTCGGCGAAGGCGATTCGGTGATTTCCTATTCCTGCACGGCGGGAGAGGATTTTTCGGATTTCGCCGCGCAAGTCCCCAGCGTGTTGTATTTTCTGGGAACGGGAAATGAGCAGAAGCGCAGCTGCTATCCCCATCACAATCCCCGCTTCAACATCGATGAGGATGTACTGCCCCTGGGGGTGGAGATGCACGTCCGCGGAGCGATGAATTTCTTCGAAAAAAAAGGAGGTGATGCGCGGGCGGAAGAATAGTGGGCCTATTGCGGAGAATTCAAAATTTATAGGAGGTGCCATGATGAATGGTAAGAAGCTACTCATAGTAGCGGTGGTTCTGGCCTTCCTGCTTGCGGGCACGGGTGTGTTCGCGGGCGGCCAGAAAGGCAAAGCAGCCGAAGGCGGAGTTCAGAAAATCGAACCGAAGTTCGCCTCGGAGGAGATCGAAGGCGACTTCATGACCGTCTGGGCGGAGAATTTCGCCGACGAGATGAGGGACTGGTCCGACGGCCAGATCGATATCACCGTCTATCCCTACGGAACCCTCGGCGACACCCGGGACATCAACGAGCTCGCCCAGATCGGGGTTGTGGAGTACGTTTTCTCCGACTTCGGCTGGATCAGCTCTTTCGTTCCTCAGGCTCAGGTCCTGGCCCTGAACTACCTGTGGCCCCAGGAGAAGATGCCCGAAGTCCTGGAATGGGTCGTCAAAAACGGCGAGGTCATGGGTATTCTGGAAGAGCATTTCCGGCACAACGGCCTGGTGCCTCTGGGCATCGTGTATGAGGGGTGGCAGTGGGTCACCTCGAAGAAGCCCAAGCGAACCCTCGATGACTTCGACGGCTTCAAGGTGCGGGTGATGGGCTCTAAGCTGCTGGTGGAAGACTACAAGTCCTACGGCGCCAGCCCCACCCCGATGAGCTACGGCGAGGTGTACAGCGGCCTGCAGATGGGCCTGATCGACGGCCAGGTCAACCCCCTGTTCGCCATCTCCAGCATGAAGTTCTACGAGGTCCAGGACTATCTGACCCAGATCTGGTCCGAGCCGTTCGTCGGGATCCCGACGGTAAACATGCAGTTCTTCGACTCCCTGCCCAAGGATGCGCAGGAGAAGATGAGGGACTTCTGGGCCAACGCGGTAATCCCCTCAGCCGAGTGGATCGACGCCAAGAACAAGAAAGAGCTGGAGCAGATGCTGAAGGATCGTCCGGAAATCGAGGTGTACCGGTTTACCGCTGAGGATATCAAGCCCTTCAAGGAGCAGGCCAATAAGGTCTACTCCACGTATCTCAACTTCGGCGGTGAAGGAGCCCAGGAGGTTCTTGACACCCTGCTGGCGGACATCGAAAACGCCAAGAAGGCGGTGGGAGTCAAGTAAGCGAATACTCGCGCTGTGCGACACGGGAACATCCCGTGCCGCACAACCGTTTTAAAAATGAGGTTGATTCTATGCAAAAGAAGGGAGAGAAAAGAAGCTCGGTCGCAGAGGCGTTCGCCGGCTTCAACCGGGTTTTGGGCGGGATCGTGAACACCTTCGAGGTCGTAAGCCTCTGCTTCGGCGTTGCCGCGCTGGCCGGTCTGCTCATCGCCAACGTCGTAGCCCGGGAGTTCTTCAAGAGCATCTACTTCGTGGAGGAGGTATCCGAGTTCCTGGTCATCTTCACCACCTTCGTTGGAGTGAGCTACGCGGTCAGAAAGGCTCGGCACATCCGCATGGGGGCCTTCTTCGACCTGATGGGCCCTCGCCTGGAGAAGATCTTCATCTTTGCCATCTCGGCGGTCAGCGCGGTGGTGATGTTCCTCATGGCCCGCTACTCTCTGGCCTATCTGCTGGAGAGCAAATCCATGGCTCAGTCCACCGAAGCCCTGAGGCTGCCCTACTGGACATTCCTGATCATCGTGCCGATAGGTTTTACCCTGGCCGGCATTCAGTACATACGTACGATTATCCGCAACATCGCAAGCAAGGAGGTCTGGATGTCTCCGGAACAGCAGAGCGAGTACGAGGAAGAAGGATAAGGAGGTGAGGCTATGACTTTCATGTGGATCAGCATGGTCGCCATGCTGATGCTGGGATTCCCATTTATGGTTACGATCCTCGGCCCCCTGCTCGCGCATATTACCGTAAATATGCCCACCTTGAAGATGACGGTGCTGGTACAGCAGGTTCTGACCGGACTGACCCCGCCGTCCCTGGTCTGTGTGCCCATGTTCATCCTGGCGGCCAGTATCATCACATCCGGGAAAGCGGCCCGCAGGTTGATCAATATGGTGAGATCCTTCGTGGGCCACATTCCCGGCGGGCTGCCGATCACCACCAATGCCAGCTGCACCCTGTTCGGAGCGGTCTCCGGCTCCACCCAGGCCACCGTGGCCGCTATCGGGGGAACCATGCGCCCCATGCTCCTGGAAGCGGGGTACAATAGCCCTTTCACCCTGGGGCTGATCATCAACTCCAGCGACATCGCCTTCCTCATTCCTCCGAGCATCGGCTTCATCGTCTACGGGGTGGCCACCAACACCTCGATCGGCAAGCTCTTTCTGGCCGGGATCGGGCCGGGGCTGCTGGTGTTTTTCATGTTCTCGGTCTACTGCTACTTCTATTCGCGGATCAAGAAGGTGGGCCTGGCGCCCAAAGCCAGCTGGAAGGAGCGGTTCGTCGCGGTCAAGGAGGGCATCCTGGTCCTGGGCTTCCCTTTGGTGATCGTGGGAGGGATATACACGGGGATCTTCAGCCCTACGGAGGCGGCGGCCGCTTCGGTAGCCTATGCTCTGCTTCTGGAAGGATTGGTCTACCGCAGCCTGACCTGGAACAAGATCTACAAGTCCTTCCTGGATACAGGGGTAATCACAGGGGTGGTCTTTATCCTGGTGGGAGCCGGCCAGGCCTTCTCCTGGCTGATCAGCTTCCTGCGCATCCCCCAGGCCTTCATGCCCCTGCTGTTCGGCACCGATCCGTCGCAGTTGAAGGTGATCATGATCGTCGTGATTTCCTACTTCATCGCCTGCATGTTCGTGGACCCGATCGTTGCCATTTACATCTTGAGCCCGATCTTCGGTCCGTACGTGGTGGCAACGGGGATCAACTCGGTGTTTCTCGGCGTATTGGTTACTTTGCAGGCGGCTATCGGATCGGCCACGCCCCCGTTCGGCTGCGACATCTTCACGGCCCAGCTGATCTTCCGAAGGCCCTATCTGGAGGTGATCAGGCACACGCCGCCGTTCATATTCATACTGGTCCTGGCGACGATACTGCTGGTTTTGTTCCCCGACATCGCCATGTTCCTGCCCAACACGATGCTGGCCCGCTAGGCCAACTGGAGGTAGAGGAAATGAAGTTCTCAGCTGAGGTGGAGAAGCTCCTCCTCGATGTGCCCAAACCCAGCAACTGGGTGCCCGATGAGTACGACGTGGGCATGAGGGACATCATGGTCGACTGGAGGGAAGCGAAGCGGGTGGACGCGGGAATCATCGGCATCCCCTTCGATACCGCGGTTATGGGTCGCAGAGGCTGCCGCTTCGGCCCGGAGGGCGTGCGCAGCTCCCTGGTCTTCTCCAACGTCTACGAACCCGGAATCGATATGGATCTGTCAACAGGCTTCAGCGTAACGGATTTCGGCAACATCGATGTGCTGCAGACCGACGTCCTGGGCACTCACGAGCGGGTGGAGAAAGTGCTCACCGAAATCTTCCGGACCGGAACGACCCTGGTTGCCATCGGGGGTGATCACTCCCTTGCCTATCCGGATGCGAAGGCGTTGATCAACAGCGTGGAAGGACGGATCGGGGTGATCATGATCGACGGGCATCTGGATGTGCGCATATCCCACCACGGGGAGGTGTCCAGCGGAACCCCCTTCCGGCGACTTGTCGAAGAGCCTGAACGGGGGGTTCGTCCGAGAAATCTGGTGGAGCTGGGCATCAACGGATGGCTCAACTCCCGCTTCTACATGGACTGGTGCCGGGCGAAGGGAATCACGGTGATCCCCGCCAGGCAGGTGCATAAACGGGGGATCGAGGAGGTGGTGAATCAGGCCCTGGAGCTGGCCTCCGACGGTACAGAAGCCATCTTCTTGAGCATCGACATCGACGGGCTGGATCTGAGCGTGGCGCCCGGGACCTGTGCACCCAATCCGGGAGGCCTAAGCTCCTACCAGGCCCTGGAGGCTGTCTGGATGATCGCTCAGCATCCGTTGACCCGGGGATTCGACCTTGTCGAAGTTGCCCCTTCCCTCGATGTGGCCAATCTGACTTCGATCATGGCTGCAGCAATGGTGATGCATTTTCTCGGGGGGACCAAGAAGAGACTGGATAACAAAAAAAGATAGGAGGTTTTCGTCATGCTCGTTTTTCCGGAGAAGGAATACAAACAGAGGATCCAAAAGACCAAGCAGCGGATGAATGACGAGGGGATCGATGTGCTGTTCGTCTCACAGCCGGCCAACATGAACTACCTTACCGGCTACGACGGCTGGTCCTTCTACGTGCACCAGGGGATCATCGTTTCCCTGGATCAGGAGCAGCCCATATGGATCGGCCGGGGCATGGACGGCAACGGCGCCAAGCTGACCACATTCTTGAGCCATGAGAACATCCGTTCCTATGCCGATGACTACGTGCAGTCCAAGGTCAAACATCCGATGATGTTCGTGGCGGATATCATCAAAGAGAAGGGCTGGGGGCGCAAATCGATCGGCGTGGAGATGGACCAGTTCTATTTCACCCACAGGAACTACGTGGAGCTGGAGAAGGCACTTCCGGACGCAGAATTCAAGGACGGGAATCTGCTGGTGAATA
>CAZPPB010000067.1:0-19295 GCA_964588355.1 uncultured Spirochaetaceae bacterium
GTGTACGGACAAACTCTGAGGGGAGAACCGACACACAGTGTGTGGGCGTATAACCGGCACAACCGCTGGGCCGTATTGATCACCGTATACAGGCCCGATCCAAACCGATGGATCGATTGGAAAGAGAGGAGAAACGAGTAATGTTGCCATTTGATAAGTGCCCGGTTTGCGGCGGAGACAACGTGGAGAAAGAAGTCGAGAAGTTGTTAAAGGTGGTACAAATACGGCAACACTCACCATAAAAGCAGAAGTTTGCCTGCGGTGTGGTGAACGACTCTATTCTGAAGAGACTATCCAACGTTTCGAAGCAATTCGTCGGAAGCTGGAACAGGAAGATACCGAAGGATTCGCGGCGATCGGTCAATTGTTCCACGTGCGCAGCTAGATGCCGGCGGTCGGAGTCGAACCGACACGAGGGTCACCCCTCACCAGATTTTGAGTCTGGCACGTCTACCAGTTTCATCACGCCGGCGTAACCTCCCGAGATTAGTCCGCATCCCCTCACCTTGTCAAGAAACCCCGGCTCTGCAAAACTTTCCAACAGGATGTACGGTAAGGGAATGCACCCCGAGCAGATGCACGACTTGTACAACGAATGCAGACTCTGTCCCAGGAACTGTGGGGTCGACCGCTTGCAGGGGGAGACAGGATACTGCGGGGAAAACGCGCGGATGCGGAGCGCCTGGGCCGGTCTGCACCTGGGGGAGGAACCGCCCTTGATCGGTGATAGAGGTTCGGGAACAATCTTTTTCTCCGGCTGCACTTTGAAATGCGGGTCCTGCCAGAACTGCCAGATCAGTCATCAGGGGCTCGGTCGGGAGATATCCCCTGCAGAACTGACCGGATTGATGCTGAGACTGCAGGAGCGGGGCGGGGACAACATCAATCTAGTGACCGCCAGCCACTTCACCCCCTCGGTCGTACAAGCAGTGGCCGAAGCTCGAGTGCAGGGGCTCTCGATCCCCATGGTCTGGAACTCATCCGGATATGAACAGCTGGCGACCCTGGATCTGCTGAGAGAAACCGTGGATGTATACCTTCCGGACTGTAAAACCCTAGATCCGGAGGTGAGCCGGCGGTTGATGGGGGCGCCGGATTATCCGGTGGCGGCCCAGGCGGCCCTGCAGAAGATGATGGAAGACAAACCCCTGGTCTTCGAACATGGGCAGATTCTCCAGGGTGTGATCGTTCGCCACCTGGTGTTGCCCAATTTGCTCGCTTCGAGCCGGGAGGTATTGGAGTGGTTTGCCGGACAGGGCCGGGATCGGGCACTGCTCTCCCTGATGTTTCAATATACGCCTCTACGTTCCGGAGGTGAGGGGGATTCAGAGCACCCGCAGCGGACCGTGAGCCGCAGGGAGTACGAGCAGGTTCTGTCCTGGCTGGAGGAGTTGGGGATCGACGACGGCTTTGTGCAGGAACCTGCTGCGGGAGACGACTGGCTCCCGGATTTCAATCAACTTAATCCATTCCCTCAGGGTCAGGCCGTACCGATCTGGCACTACGAATCAGGATACTGGGAGTGACGCAAAGGGCGTGATGCTGGGCGCCGGTGACGTGCTCGACAGAGCTATCGCAAGCCGCAGTACAGTGATCACCTCACTCCGGACCGCCGCCCGGTCTAACCGCGGAGTGATGCCCTCATTCCGGGCCGATGATAGTACCTTCGAACTTCTCGTCGTAGAGGATTTTTTTCAGATTGTCGATGTTGCGGCCCCCGGCAACGATGACCCGGAGTTTGATCTGAGCGGCCTTTTCCGTGGCCACCGGATCGAAGGGCACGTTGATCCCGGGGCTCCAGGTGTTGCCGACCAGCTTCTGGAACTCCTTCCAGCTGATCGAATCCAGGGGCTCGGCATCCGGATCAGTCTTGGGATCCGCGGTGTACACCTTCACGATGTTGGAAAGATTGAGCAGGGTATCGGCCTGGAAGCGTTCGGCCAGCAGAACCGCGTCGTAGTCCGTGGAGAAGCCCGGCTTCCAGCCGGAAGCCACCAGGATGCGGCCGGGGAAAACACTGACCGCCGTGGGGTCGGTGATCACCTGCTCCAGGCAGACCTCCCGGAACAGCTGTTTGAGCAGCTGTGCGTTCAAGCGGGTGGCGGCGATCCCAATCCAGTCCAGAACGTCCGCATCCGCCTCAGGCACAACCGCCCGGTAGGCCCTCTGGTACTCCCGGGCCGGAGCCCCTCCGCCGCAGACCATGATCAGGCGGCTGTCCGGCTTCCTCTCCAGGTACTCGAGGATCGCCGCCCTGAAGGCCAGCAGAAAGTTCGAATCGACCTTGTCCGGGACGATGATCGATCCGCCCAGGGAGATCACTTTTGTTTTGCTCATCCGCCCCTCCTATTCCCGAAGTAGTGTATGAGGAAACACGAATGGTTTTCAAGCGATCCCGAGGTGCGTAGGTCTACGGGTCCGCTGGGCGGCGTTGCCGGCTAAGATTCGGGTGTTTTCAGACGACGGTCTCAGAAACTAGAGCGTGAGAACAGGTGCTTCGATCCGGGGCATCTGCTATCGATTTTCCCCTCAGGAAATGTTAGTTTTTCAGGGAAGATATACCGATACATCGCGGGAGGAAAACCGGCATGAAGCGATCAGAGATCAATTCGGCGATCGAATACGCTATCGAAAAATTCAAAGAAAATAAAATTGCACTCCCACCCTTTGCCTACTGGAAACCGGAGCAGTGGAGGAAGATGGCGGGCGGGGCACGACGAATCATCCTGGCCGGGATGGGTTGGGACGTGACCGACCTCGGCCGGGGGAAGTTCAAAGAGATCGGCGCCGTGCTGTTCACGGTCCGCAACGGCGTGCCCGGCGCCGGGAATCAGGGCGTGTCGACCGGAGTGCCCTACTGCGAGAAGTACATCGTCCTGATGGATGGGCAGTGCCTGTCTCTCCACATGCACTGGTCGAAAACGGAAGACATCATCAACAGGGCCGGCGGCGTGCTGATGATGGAGCTGTACAACTCGACAGAGGATGAGGAAGTGGACAGGAGCTCTTCGGTTACCTTTGTATGCGACGGCTTGCAGCGACAGATCGGAGCCGGTGAACCCTTCGAGCTGCTCGCCGGAGAGAGCATAACCCTGGCGCCGGGGCTCTATCACCGTTTCTGGGCAAAGAAAGGTGAGGGCTGCCTGATCTGCGGCGAGGTGTCCAGCGTCAATGACGACAACGCGGACAATCGCTTCGCCGAGCAGTACAGCCGTTTTTCGCAGATCCTCGAGGATGAGGAACCCCGGTGGCTGTTGTGCAACGAGTATCCAAAGATTTCCGGCTGAGTTAAGAGCCGATGTAGCACCTCAGATATCGTGCCCGGCGAATTGCTCCAGCAAATCGCCTTCGCGCAGCTTCTGGCGTAGTGACAAGATTTTCCCACTTCACCATAATAGCCCCTATGAAGACAATGAAAGTATTGATATCGGACAAGACAGATCCAATCTGCGCGCAGACGATGAAGTCGTTTGCCGGTGTAGAGGTGGAGGAACGGGGAGGCATGAGCCCCGAGCAGCTGCTGCAGGAGATTCCCGGCTTCGAAGCCCTGGTAGTCCGTTCGGCCACCAAGGTCACCGCCCAGGTCATCGAGGCGGGGGGCAAGCTCAAGGCGGTCGGCAGGGCCGGTGCCGGAGTAGACAATATCGACATCCCGGCGGCCACCGAAAAGGGGGTCCTGGTGATGAACACCCCCGGGGGCAACGCCAATGCCGTGGCCGAATTGGCCGTGGGGCTGATGTTCGCCCTGGCCCGGAGGCTTCCAACAACGGCTGATGGCATGAAGGGGCAACGGTGGGAGAAGAAGGGGTACAAGGGCGGTGAGTTGGCCGGCAAGACCCTGGGGCTGCTTGGCATCGGCCAAGTGGGCGCCCGGGTCGCCCGCAAGGCAGCGGCTCTGGATATGAAGGTACTGACCTGCGATCCTTTGGTGACGCCGGAAAAAGCGCAAGGATTTGGAGCCGAACTCTGCGAGCTGGAGAGGCTGTTTGGACAGTGTGACTACATCAGTCTGCACCTGCCCAAGAACGAGCAGACCGCCGGCATGATCAACGCCGATGCCTTCGCCAAGATGAAGCCGGGAGTGTTTCTGATCAACTGCGCCCGGGGAGGGATCGTGGTGGAGGCGGACCTGCTTCAGGCGCTGGAAGAGGGCCGGGTCGCCGGTGCGGGCATCGATGTCTACGAGAACGAGCCGCCGACGGATTGGTCTCTGATAAAGCATCCGGCGGTCATCGCCACCCCCCATATAGGAGCGGCAACCGCGGAGGCTCAAGTTGTGGTGGCGGAGATGATCGGCCGCCAGATCGGGCAGTACCTGAGCGAAGGCAAGGTCATCAACGCCGTCAACCAGCCGTAGGGCGGCAGCATCGCGGATACAGGACAGCGGGGTGCCCGGGAGCGGCGGATGCCCGGGTGCGCAAGGGGCGGCGCGGTAGCCTCCTGGTTGATTATGCTGTATATTTGAAGATAGGACGCTTCAAATAGACTATGGCTGGAGATTTAACACATATTCTCGAATCGTGGGAATTCGATGCGGATAATCAGGTACGCATCATCCAGGCGGACGACGGCAGGGAAGTGCTTCAGATCCGGCAGCCTTTAGGGATCGAACAGTACGAATTGGACGGCCGGCCCGACGGCAAGACAATGGAAGGCAGGGAGTGCTACCTCGAGTTCCTGCAGGAGAAGCTTCAGGACTACACCCAGGCCAACGGCACGGACGAGGGATTCGTGGTGACCCGGGAACAGTTTCGAACGCTCCAGAGCGAAGGCATCATCTACTACTACCGTTACCTGATACTCTTCCAGATCGGGGATTTCGAGCGTACCGTCAGAGACACGGAGCACAACCTGCAGATCTGCGAACTGGCAGAGAAGTACGCGGAGAGTGATGAAGACAAGAACGAGATCCTCCAGTATCGTCCCTACATCCTGCGTATGTTCGCCATCGCCAAGGCGATGATATCACTTCACCAGCAGTTGAAGGCGGCGGCCAAGGAGATCCTGGAATCCGCAATCGACGAGATCGAGAGCATGTCTCCCATCGACACGCCGGCATTTCAATTCGAAAGGATCCGTTCGCTGAAGTACCTCCGTTCGACCCTGAAGCAGGTGTTGGAGCAGAAGATGTCCCCCCTCGATCATTTGAAGAAGCAGCTGGACAGTGCCGTAGAAGAAGAGAATTACGAACTGGCTGCGGAACTGCGCGATAAAATTCGAACCCTCAAGAAAGAGTTCGAGCTGTAAGGAACCCTTTTTCAACCTCCCCAATTCCGGAGATGAGATTGCTGTTTCAAAAGAAAAAAATTGCCGAGCCGGATAGTCTGCTGCAGGATACCTGGCGCACCGACTTCCGCTGGTTCGATAGAAAACGCTTTTCCAAAGAGGGCGGTAGGGATTTTTCCTCCAAAACCCGGAGACGAAGACTCGAACTGAAGATCCGCAAGTCGAGCTGTTTCGCCTGGGTCCTGGCTCCCTATCAGTACGGGGATTTCATGATCCGGGCCAAGCTGCATATCGCGCCGGAAAACGGACACTCCTCCGTCGGTTTCGTGTTTCGCTACAACAACGAGGACAACTTCTACTATTTTCTGCTCTCCAACCGAAACCTCTTCCGTTTCGATGTGGTATTCAACCAGAACCCGGTGCATCTGATCGAATGGACAGCTGTGCCCGAGGCTGCCAGAGATGCCGCCGAGCTGCGCATAATCGCCCGGGACAACAGCTTTTCGTTTTTCCTGGGAGATGAGTGGCTGGCGGAGGCGAGCGACGATACGTTGAAGACGGGATTCGTCGGGTTTGCCGCCCAGAACTACGAGGAAAAAAATGAGGGATTCTTTCTGTTGAACAGCCTGAGCGTCGAATCCCGTCCCGTGCAGGTGGAACAAGAGTATCTGCGCTGGACCCGCTACGTCCCGGTATCACCGCAGTCGCGGGTTACGCTGGCCCGTACCTACGCGGAAATGGGCAAGCATTCGGAGGCGGTTGTGCAGCTGAAATCCGCGCTGAGGCACCTCCGCGACTCCGCGGAGGTCCATCTACTGCTTGGTCGCAGCTACATCCAACTCAAGGCGTATCCAGAAAGTCTCTCCTGCCTGGATCGGGTACTCGAGCTCGAGCCGGAGAATGATCAAGTCCGCTTGCAGAAAGCCGATGTCCTGTTCCTGGACGGGGATTTCCTGGAATGCCGGAACTACATAGAATCCATCCTGCCCCGCTATTCTGAAGATGCGCAGCTGAGAAACCTGTTGGGACGCTGCCAGTACAACCTCGGAAACTGGGAAAGCGCCGCAGAGCAGTATCGGCAAGCCATGGATCTGGATCCCGACAATGCCGTTTGTCGGGTCAACCTGGCCCGCTGCCGGGAGCGCGCAGGGGACAGCAAGGGCGCGGTCAAGCTGTATTTCGAAGCGGCCCGGCAGCTGTTCACTCAGGAAACGTACGACGAGCTGTCCCTGGTTTTAGCCCGTTTGAACGATCTGCTGCCGCCGGATTCCGATGAAGCCTATGAGCTGAAATCGTTTGAGGCGAAGATGCTCTACCACGAGGGCAAGAAGCATCAGGCTGAAAACCTGTTCTCCGAGGTGCTCGATTCCGGCTACACCGACAGCGGCATTCACTACCTGTACGCTTTGATGCTGATCGAGAGGCAAGACAGAGCCGCCGCCGAGGTCCATCTGAAAAAGGCCACGGAAATCGATCCGGATTATCCCCCGTACTGGTTCCGTCTGGCGGAGAACCGATACCTCCTGGGTGGAGATCCGCGGCAGGCTCTGGAGAGCGCCTATGCCCTGGCGCCCGAGGATCCCTGGATCAACAACCTCCGGGGGCAGGTGCTGCTGGGGGAAAAACGCTTTGCAGAGGCTCTTCCCTGCTTTCAAAAGGCCTTGGCCTGCGAATCCGGAGTGGCGGGAATCTACAGGAACTGCGCGGAGTGCCTGATGCGACTGGAACGGGGGGATGATGCCCTGCAACTGTTGACAACGGGAATACAGCAGATCGAAGGATTGACCGACGACGGGTCGAAGGAGGGGTTGGCTTCCCTGCATAATCAAAGGGGGAACTGCCTGGTAGAGCTCGGGCGGTGTGCGGAAGCGATCGGGGATTACGAGAAGGCTCTGAAGCTCGTTCCGAACAGCAGGGACTACATGCAGAACTGCGCCGCCTGCTGTATAGAGCTGGACATGATCATGCGGGCGGAGGAACTGCTGAACAATCTGCTGGAGGAGCAGGACAGCGCCTCCCTGTACAACCTGACCGGCAACCTGGCGGTGGTGACCGGGGAGCTCGAACGCGCCCGCCTCGCCTATCTGGAGGGGCTGAAGCTGGAGGAGGACAATCGGGAGATCAAGCTCAACCTGCTGTCCCTATATATCGAAACCGATAAGGTCGAGGAGGCCGGGCAGCTGCTTGCAGAGATAGAGGAATGGGCGGATCCGCCGGAGCGCTGCAGGCATCTTCTTGATCGTTTTCAGGAGCGCTTCGAAGAGCCTTTGGAATGCTCGGCCTGCGGCCGGCAGTGGCGGGTGCCGAAGAAGCTTCCTCCGCAGCCCTCCTTCACGATCCGAGGGGAGCCTCCCGGGGAGGCCCCGGCAGGGCGCTGTGAGCAGTGCAACCGGCTGTACTGCGTAGCCTGCGCCTCCGAGTGGGTCGAGGACGGAAGACTCATGTGCCCCCAATGCCACAGCCGTCTGCGCCTGAGCGACGACTCGCTCAAGTATCTGCTGCTGCAGTACGTGGATGGACAGTAGGCCAGGCGGCCGTTGGACAGCGGTACACGCCGAGATGTTTGCCCTTTGCCTCAGACCGTTTGCGGTTCAGCTTGACAAATGGGGGAGTTTCAGTAAGATGGGAGCGAGCGAATAGATTGAGACATTTATCAATATCTTTCTATATAATAACAGTGATTCTCATCCTCTGTGTCCCCGGACCTGTCTGCGCTCAGGAGATACTGACCGCAGAGAACTATTTCGATCAGGTCTCAGCCCGCTACGGAAAGATCCAGGATTATACGGCGACCATATCCATAACCCAGGGAGAGACCGTCATGACCGGGACCTTGTACTACAAGAATCCGAACCTCTTGCGTATAGATTTCACGGAACCGGAGGATCAGGTCCTGGTTACCAACGGGTCGGAGCTGACCATCTACATTCCCAGGTTCGAGGTGATCCTGGTACAGAGGCTGCGGCGCCGAAGCCAGGCGGCCCTGGCCAGCATGGCTTCCGAACAGGGGCTGCACCTTTTGAAGAAGAACTACGGTGTCGCCTACCTCAGCGGTCCGGAGTTGGTTCCTCTGGAGGAAGGATCGGAGGAACAGGTTCGCAAACTGAAACTGGAGAGCCGTTCCACCGCTGAAGGATTCCGGCAGATCGTGCTGGCGATCGGCAGAACCGGGCTGATCCGCCGGATCACGGGGGTTACGATCGGATATGAGGAGTTCATGTTGGACCTCACCGATATCGTAGCGAACCAGAACATCCCGGATACCCGTTTTGAATACGACTCACCTCCTTATGCGAATGTCTACAACGATTTTCTGTTCGAGGCGGAAGAATAGATGGAATCTGTAGGACAGAAGCTCAGAGAGACCCGGGAACAGCACAACTTTTCCATCGAACAGGTAGCCAGAGACACCTACATCTCCAAGCAGTATCTGGAAGCCCTGGAACAGGAACAGTTTTCTACAATCCCCGGGGAGACCTATATCATCGGCTTCCTGCGCAACTATGCCGAGTATTTGTCACTGAATCCGGAAGAAATCGTTAACCTCTACAGGAATATCCAGATCCAGGAGCAGCCACTTCCGATGACCGAGCTGCTCGAACCGGTGCGCTCCAAAGCACCGTCCAGGATAATCATCCTGCTGGTGGTCGTTCTGGCCGTACTTGGTGCAGGGGGGTACCTGCTGTACCGCTATGTGATCGCCTCTCCCCGGCCGGATCGTCCGCAGACGGAAGTGGTCCAAACCGAGCAGGCGGAAGGGCAGGAGTTTCTTTTCGAAGATGAGGCGATGACCCGATGGTTCAGCATCGATGATACGATTGGTTTTCCGTTGAACGGAAGCACCTATCGCCTGCAGCTGATCAGCATAGACAGGACACTCACCGTGAAGGTACCCGGCGGAACCCTGGACCTGACCGTAGGTCAGGACAGGCAGCTGGACGTGAACGGGGACGGGCGCAACGATCTGCGAATCCTGCTGAACGACGTGGATGCGACGGATGTGGCGAAACGGGCGAACCTGAGCCTCTACAAGATCACCAAGGCTGCCCCGCCCCAGGTTGCCGAGGCAAACGTGACCCCCGAAGGTGAGCGCAGCGGCTCCACCGAGGAAGGGGTGAGCGCGGAAGGGGAAAGCGCTCTTGCCACGGCGGGTGAAGCGGCTGCAGCCGAGGGGGGTGAGGCGGCCGTAGTCGAAACTGCGGCGGGGACCATCACCATTACTACCGCTGATGCTCCATCCCCTTTTCGCGTGTCCATATCCTTTCGCGGCTACTGCCTGTTCCGCTATCTCGTTGACAACGATATCCGGGAGGAGAGATTCTTCCACAAGGGGGAGAACTTCTCTCTGGACGCAAAGAACGAGGTACGGTTATGGATTTCCAATGCAGGTGTTGTGCGTCTGATGGTCGCCGGCAGAGAACTGGAAGTGGGTCGCGCCGGAGCGGTAACCAGCAAACAGGTTCGATGGCGCCGCGATGAGGCGAGCGGCCGGTACGTGTTGGAAGTGGTTACCCAAGAATAGCCGCTCATCCCCATGACATTCTTCATCGAGAGTCTCGGCTGTGCTAAAAATCAGGTCGATTCCGAATACTTGATTGCAGACCTCGAAGCCAGGGGGCTGCGCTGGGTCGCAAGTCCCGAAGAGGCTCAAATCATCATCGTCAACACCTGCGGTTTCATCACCAGCGCCAAGGATCAATCGATCCAGACCTCTCTCGCTTTCAAGGCCAGCTTCCCTGAGAAGAAGGTGATCATGCTGGGCTGCCTGGTGCAGCGCTACGGAGCGGAACTGGAACGGGAGATGGGGGAGATCGACGGCTTCATCGGGTTGAACGATCTGGAGGCGCTGCTGCGGCTGATTTCCTCAGGAGGCGGCGACCATGCCCGTTGCGGGCAAACCCCCCAGCGGCGCAAGCGGTCGCGAAGCCGCTTTCTCTCCTTCCCGGGCAGCGCCTACGTGAAGGTGGCCGAGGGTTGCTCGAACCACTGCAGCTACTGCGCCATTCCCCTGATTCGGGGGGAGCTGGCCAGCAGGAGCAGAGGGGATATCCTGGAAGAGATCGATGAGCTGCTGCGACGCGGGGTCGTGGAGATCGTGCTCATCGCCCAGGACCTGGCTTCCTACGGGCAGGATCGGGGAGGAGCGGAGTTGGTTGCGCTGGTTAAGGAAATCCTCCGGCTCGAACAGAAGTTCTGGCTCCGCCTGCTCTACCTCCATCCGGATCATTTTCCAACCGGGTTGCTCGATGTGATGGCCGCCGATTCGAGGTTGCTGCCTTACTTCGATATACCCTTTCAGCACGCCAGCCGCGGGGTTTTAGCCAGGATGGGCCGAAGCGGCACTGCGGAGACGTATGCAGCGCTTGTACAGGAGATTCGAAGAAGGATACCCGAAGCGGTGATCCGCTCGACCTTTCTGGTCGGGTTTCCCGGGGAGGGGGAAGAAGATTTCCAGGCTCTCCTATCCTTTCAGCAGGACTGTCCCCTGGATTGGGTGGGGGTGTTCGCCTACTCCCGGGAAGAGGGTACCCCCGCCTACAATCTGCCGGGGGGAGTGAAGAAAACCGTAGCGCGGGCACGCAAGCGCGCGGTGGAGCAAGCCCAGATCGGGATCAGTGAGCGGCTTTTGGACCGGCAGGTCGGGCGGACCCTCGATGTTCTGGTGGAGGAACGGATCCAGGGAGAGAGATTGTACCTGGGGCGGGCCTATCTGCATGCCCCCGAAGTGGACGGCCTGGTAGTCGTCAAATCCGGAGATCTCGAGCCGGGAAGGATCTGCCCGGTACGGATCGAAGCTCGCGCCGGGATTGATTTGGAGGCCTCTGTTGTCTGAGCGGCCCGTTGACGGCAACCGGAGCTCTGACCGTGCAAAGAGCCGGGAAAACACAGGGAAAAGCAATAGAACCCCCTATCTGAACACACTGAATCCTCAGCAGCGGGAGGCGGTGCATCACACCGGTGGACCGCTGTTGATCCTGGCCGGAGCGGGCAGCGGCAAAACCCGGGTGATCACCACCAAGATCGCCTATCTGATCGATGATCTGGGTTTGGACCCCGGCTCCATTCTGGCTGTGGCTTTCACCAACAAAGCTGCCGACGAGATGCGGGACCGCGTCCGTTTGTTGACCCCTACCGGCGGGGAGGTGATGATCAAGACCTTTCATGCCTTCGGGGCATGGCTGCTGCGGCGCTACGGGGGGGAGATCGGCATCCCGCGCGGGTTTACGATCTGCGACGACCAGGATTCCTTCTCCCTGCTGAAACAGGTCGTGGAGGGGGAACTGGGGGACAAGCAACCCCAGCACCGCTTGAAGGAGTTGGGAACCTGGATTGCCCGGGCCAAAGATCATTGTCTGCTGCCGGGAGATGATCTGGACGCTCTGGCGACGCAGACTCCGATTCCCGGACTTGACGCCTTCAAGATCTACCGACTGTACCAGCAGCGGCTGGAGCAAAGCGGATGTCTGGATTTCGGCGACCTTCTGGTGCGGTCTGTCAGGCTGCTGGAAAGTCTACCGGAGGTCCGGGATCGGATCAGAGGGCGTTTCCGGGCGATCCTGGTCGACGAGTACCAGGATTCCAACTACGCCCAATTCCGGCTTCTGCAGCAGCTGCACGACGGGGATAACTATCTGTGTGTCGTGGGGGACGAGGATCAATCGATCTACAGTTTTCGGGGAGCGGAGCTGGAAAATATCCTGAGCTTCTCCGAGAAGTTCCCGGGAACGCAGATCGTCCGCCTGGAGGAGAACTACAGGTCGACCCAGACGATCCTGGAGGTCGCCACCAGGGTCGTGGAAAACAACCAGGACAGACTCGGGAAAAATCTGTACACCCGCAAGTCAGCCGGGTCACCCGTCGTGCTTGCCTATCTCGAGGACCCGGAAGCGGAGGCCTTGTTCTGCGCCGAAAAATTGAAGCAGGGGGGACAATCCAGGCTTGCCGAAAGCGCGATCCTCTACCGAATGAACTTCCAGTCCAGGGTCTTCGAGAGTCTGTTCGCCCGCTTGGGCATCCCCTACCGGGTCGTGGGCACGGTTCGATTCTACGAACGCCAGGAGATCAAGGATGCTCTGGCCTACCTGACTTTGCTGGTGAATCCGTCGAACGAAATAGCCTTCCGGCGAGCTGTCGCCAAACCGCGGCGAGGGATCGGGGCTAAAAGTCTGGAGTCGATCCTGGATCGGAGAGCAACCGCGGGAAATCTGCTGCAGGCGGCATCTCAGGGCCTCACCTCCACTGCAGGCAAAGCCGCCAGAGGACTGCGTACCTTTCTGTCACTGCTGGAAACGCTCGGCCTGAGGCTCTCCGAAGCTCGAGAGGGCGCTCTGAGTGATGTGGTGCAGCAGCTAATCATGAAGTCGGGACTTGTCGATTATTATCGTGAGCGGGATGAATCCGACGGTACCCAGAAGGTCAAAAACCTGGAGGAGTTGATCAACGCGACGGCAGAGTACCCGGCAACCACGGAGGGTTTGAGCCTGTTTCTGGAATCCCTCATGTTGGGTGCTTCGGAGGAGGATCCGTTTGCGAGAACGGAGAAGGTCACCCTGATCACCGCTCACAACACCAAGGGATTGGAGTTCGATAGGGTGTTTATCACCGGCCTGGAAGACGGCATCTTCCCTCACTACTCGAGCACGGTCCGGGGGCTGCCCGTGGCCGGAACCGAGCTGGAGGAAGAGAGGCGGCTGTTCTACGTCGGGGTTACACGGGCCAGGGAGGAGCTGTATCTGACAACCTGCAGGAAACGGCGGGTCTTCGGAAACCTGCAGGGCAGCCAGCCCTCCTGCTTCCTGGGGGAGATTCCCAGGGAGCACCTGCACGTGCACGGCTGGGAGCCGCCGGCAGAGGACGGCTATCCGCTGGGCTGCGGGGTGTATCACGATGACTACGGCCCCGGAATCATCAACAGGAAGTGGGAGGTCGACGGAGTGGCCATGGTGGCTGTTCGCTTCGATTCGGGGAAAATCGCCCGTTTTCCGCTCAAGTACTCGAGACTGGAGCGGATCAGCACCGATCCGTAGGGGGCAGAGGGATGCACAGGGCTCATCCGGATCCCGAAATCGACTCAAAAGTACGCAGCAGCCTGCGTTATTCCGTGCTGGACGGCGCCTCGTTTTCACTCATGCTGGGATCGGCGGAAAGCTATTTCCAGGCATTCGCAGTCTTTCTCAAAGCGACGGTATCCCAGGTCGGCATCGTCTATACGGTGCCGATGTTTGTAGCCACGGTGATCCAGCTGCACGCCGGCTTGCTGCTGCGCTGGTTCCGCAGCCGCAAGAACCTTACGGTACTGGCCGGGGCTCTCCGCAGCCTGCTTTTTATCCCGCTCATTCTGGTGTACTACATGGGGGTAGCCCGGGTTTGGATCCTGCTGGGCCTTATCTGTCTGTACTTCGCCCTGAACTATCTGCCGATCCCGGCCTGGACGTCCTGGATGCGGGACCTGGTGGATGAGAAGCGACGGGGAGCTTATTTTTCCAGGAGAAACCGTATCTCCAATCTGGTAGCACTGTTGGGCATCATCTTTGCCGGACTCATCCTTGAATATTTTAAAGTGCGACCCTTCCTGGGTTTCACCCTGATTTTCGCCGTCGCCCTGCTCGGCAGTGTTGGATCCACGATCTTCCTCTCGTTGAAGTACGACGTTCCCTATTCCGAACCGCTCCCGGACCGAGAAGGGTTCTTCCTCTTTTCCATCAGGATGTTCGGTTCCAACTACGGCAGATTCGTTCTGTACAACTTCTGCCTGTACTTGGCGGTTTTCTTCTCCGGCCCGTTCTTCGTGCCGTACATGCTGAAAGAACTGGGTTTCAGCTATCTCCAATTCATGATCGCCACCTCCCTGGTCGTGCTGATCAAGTTCGTCACGCTGACCCTGTGGGGAGAGCTGGCCGATCGCTACGGAAACAAGAAGATCCTGGTCCTTTCGTCGCTGTTCATCGCGATTCTGCCCCTGCTGTGGATCGTGAGCCCCACCTTCTGGTGGATCTGCCTGATCCAGGCCCTCGGTGGATTGGCCTGGTCCGGATTCGACATATCCGCCCTCAACTTCGCCTATGACGTGCTGCCGTCTGAGAAAGTGACCCGCCATACCTCGTACCTGATCTTCTACAGGGGGTTGGCCATCTTTGTGGGGGGCTTGATCGGGGGATTGCTGATCCACCGCTTCAGCCTCATGGGCTCCGGATACTACGGGAATTTCTTCCTCTCCGGTGTGTTAAGAGTTCTTATTGCCGTTCCCTTCCTTTTCTTCCTGAAAGAGGAGCGGGCCGTGGAGAACATCTCCTATCGCGACCTGATGTTCAAACTCGTGGCCGTCGGACCTCGTAGGGGCCTGCAGCTGTTTCTGATCGGCAGGGCCAAAAAAAAGCGGAACGGAAACCAAGAGGAGTCGCGGAGGTGATGGATCTGAGAGATAGGATGCCTGTTGTTCGCAGGGCGCGGGAGTATCATCTGTACTCAGTTTCGGGGAAGCGGTATCTGGATCTGTGGCAGAACGGGGGACGTTCTCTCCTGGGCCACAAGCCGGGCCGTCTGACCACCGTATTGAAGGATACGATATCCAGAGGTCTCATTGCCGATCTGCCGTCGGTTTTTGGCGCAAGGCTGATCCGTGCACTGCAGAGGCTTTTTCCCGCCTACCGGGAGTTCCGACTCAGCGGGAGCCTGGTCGAAGCGCTGCAGCTGGTCAGTCTGTATCTGGGTCGGAGCGTTTCCGCCGCTGATGTGGTGGATCCGCTGCTGGAGCAGGAACCGTCCAGGGAAACGCCGGTGAGCCTATGGCGCCCGCTGCTGCCCGATCCGCCCGCCGCCCACGTGCTGCTGCCGGTGCTTCCCTTCGCCGTGGCCGGAGCTCCCCAGGTCGTGTGTTTTCGCGGCAGCCCTCCGCGGGATTTTCCTGCACAGGCACCTGTTTCCGGGGTCCTTCTGGCGGGGCTGCTGCGCACGCTGCAGGAGCTTGTGCAGTTCAAAATGCCGGAGTGGATACCTCCGGGTCTGCTGGACGGCTGTGCCGGATGGAGGCAGGAGCGGCTGTATGTGATACCGGAGTTCGATCTTGCAGACTACCAGAGGGTGTTCGAAGCCTTTCTCGATGCGCAGGTACTGCTCAGCCCCGAGGCGCCCTTTCTCAGCATCCTGCCGGGTGGAGAGATCTCGAAAGGGGAGATCGGAAAAATGATTGGACTATTTCGCAGATTTCCGGGAGAATAGGCTCATGGAGCTGGCAGAGTTCGCCCTACTGCTTTCCAGACTGGCAACCGGGGCGATCGCAACCTTTTTCGCGATCCTGCTCTGGTCTCAAACCCGCGACGTTTCCTGGGTGCTGGTGATCATCGGCACCCTGGTCAGCTACGCGGAAATCGTGTTCACGACCCTGGAGACCTTCGGGGTCGTCAAGGCCGATTTCTTCCCTCAATTGGACTTCCCGGTGTTCGAGATGGTTCTGGTCAATCTACCGCTGGTCTTCCTCACACTGGCCTTCATTTCCGTTATCGTGAAGAAGCGTCTTCCCTGAGGTTAGAGTTTTTTCTGGAGTTCCTTGATCTGATCCCGCAGCAGGGCGGCGTTTTCGTAATCTTCTTCGTCCACCGCCTTCTTTAGTGTTTCTTCCAGGTAGGAGATCTGGTTTTGGATCTCCGTTGATTTGGAGGATTGTTTCTCCTCTGTGGAAGAGATCGGGATGCCTGCCTCGTCTACCACACCCTCGTCGATAAAGATCGGACACTTGGCACGCACGGCCAGAGCCACACAGTCGGAGGGCCTCGAATCCAGTACTACGTCGGTTCCATTGCGGTTGAGGATCAGTCTGGCGTAGAAGGTTCCCTCCTTCAGCTCGGTGATCTCGATGCGGGATACCTTTACATCCAGCTCCTCCAAGGTGGACAGCAGCAGGTCGTGGGTCAACGGCCGGGGCATCTTGTGGTTGGCCAGACCGATCAGAATAGCCTGGGCTTCCAGGGGGCCAATAAAGATGGGTACGGCAACTTCCGCGCCTATCGGCTTGATAAGCACGGCGCTGCCCTGTTCGGCTTTGGCTACTGTCCACACTTCCGCTGGTACCAACATGATTTCTCTTTGTGATATCCTCCTTCAATAATAGAGAAAAACCCGCCCGCCGGCAAGCCGCCCGGGGGCAAGCGGCCTGGCAGGACCGTGTTCGACTGCCTGTTTCGCTATTTCAGGCCAGCGCCGGCCTGACAGGGCAGCCGCCCGTTTTTGGTGTAGGCTTAACTCGTCCAGTTATTCCTTGTTGACTATGGATACGAGTTTGCTGACCGTGTTCCAGTTTCTAGCCGTCACCGGGATCCCGAGGGACGGCTCGACCTTGGCTGCCAATTTGGAGCGGCCGATACCATCCGGTGCATAAAGATAGAACACGTTTCTGTTGAGAGAAAATGCTTCGGAGTTTGATTTTACACTTGCAAGTCCATCCAGGTTGGGTTCCACGGGGGCGGATTCCAGGAAAAAAAAGTGCAAAGCCTTTCCATCCTCTGTCTTGAACGGGTTGTTCTCAACGGCTTGCTTCAATTCTGAACTGTCCAGTATCAAGACCTTCGGTTTGAATCCACGGCTTTCCAGAACTCTTGAGCTTATCTCCTCTGCAATCTTCCTTGTGTGGTTTTTCTGGTTCTGGAACACCGCATTCCCGCTCTGAATGTAGGTTTTGACTTTTTCACAACCCAGACCTTCAAGGATCCCTACAAGTTCTTCCATCGGCAGATTGTTCTTCCCGCCGACATTGATCCCTCTAAAGAGCGCGATATATGTAGTCACTTCGACTCCTCGGATGGAAGGATGCCCACAGACGACCTGTCGACCGACCTTCGCTCACGGTTCATCACCTTGCGGTCTGCCAAGGTAGAAGCCGCGATGTTAATTTATAGTTCATGATACTCAACAAAGTACCATCCGGGAAGGGAGGTGTCATTCCCGCAACCACAAACCGTCCACTCGAGGGAGGTGCCTCAGTCCATCGGCTCGGGAGCGCCCTGTCCGGTTTTTGACCTCGTTTGTCGGCTCAATCCGCGCCGGCAGTTTGATGAGCCCTATTCAAAAACCATGAGTTTTCGATTTTCGAGATCCGCGCCGATGAATTTGCGGCTGTCTGGGTAGGAGCCGCTAGCAAAGATCCCTTGAATGCCGAAGGATCCGTGTATGTGCCCGAACAGGTGCAACCGAGGCGGTCTCTTTTCAATCAAATCTCGCAAAGCCTTTGAACCTGCATGGTTCCCTTCACTGGTAGTATCGAGTATTCCCCATGGTGGGCCATGAGTGATCAGCACCGTATTTTCATCTATGAGCTTTATGAGGGTAGCAAAGTCCTTTGCCTGCTCCGCTTCGCTTTTCTCAAAAGCCCCTCCCACGTACGGCGATGTATAATGGTAACCTACAAAACTGTACTTTCCCCACCTGGCCCGCCGCTGATTGAGTTGTCATACCCGTGCAGATCAGCTGTGAATAGGAGTTTCATCGCTGGTAGCAGTATTGCGGTTATGTCTCGCAATAACAACTCGATCAAATCTTCTGTCCTCTAGGGGTGCCGGGTTGGTGCTTCAGGGCGTCATAATGCGTAGCCGAGCGGTCGCCCTTTTCAGCAATCAGGGTGTTGAACGATTTTTTCCAGAGGGCTAATCACGCCTGTTTTATTCTTCTTGGCGACATGGGTGTAGATCATCGTCGTTTTCAAGTTCGTGTGCCCGAGCAGTTCCTGGACGGTCCTGATATCGTAACCAGCCTCTATCAGATGGGTGGCAAAACTGTGCCTCAGAGAATGGACTGTTGCCGGCTTGGCCATTCCGAGACCCGACGCCGCTTCATGTACATGTTTCTGCAGGGTAGTCGTATACAGGTGATACCGATAGATTTTGTTGGTTCTTGGGTCCACAGAAAGACGGCTAGAAGGAAAAACCCAATACCAACCCCATTCAAATACGGCGTTAGGGTATTTGCTCTCCAAAGCGAAGGGAAGGGGGACGCCCGGTCGATTTTCCCGGCGATCCGACGCATAAAGACGCCGGACATCGTGGAGGTGTCGGTGCATCTCCGGGTGAAGACAAGGGGGGAACAGCGTAATCCGGTCTTTGTCGCCTTTCCCCGATCGAACCGTTATAATCTGCCCCTCGAAGTCGAGGTCCCTGACTCTCAAATTCAAACATTCACTCAGCCGCAACCCCGATGCGTAGATGATACAAGCCATCAGGTGGTAGGGTCCTATCAACCTGTCGATCAGGCGTTGAACTTCCCGGCGTGTAAGAACAACCGGAAGTCTCTGCGGTGTTCGTGCGCGGATCGTTTCAGCCAGTCCTTCGATTGGTACCCGCAGGATGTGGCGGTAAAGGAACAAAAGAGCATTGAACGCCTGTTGCTGGGTGGATGCCGAAACCCGACGCTCTACTGCCAGGTAACTCAGATAATGGCGTAGATGGGAAGCTCTGATTTCTAACCTGTTAATCGGCTGTAACCGGGCGAGGAATCGTTTGATCCAGCCGAGATAGGCCTGTTCGGTTCGATAAGATTTGTGCTGTAGGCGCAGCAGGCGCTTTGCCTCGTTAAGGAGCTCTACCGAACCAGTGTCAACCTTGCAGGCAACATGTTCTTGAGAGTCTCGACTATCTTTCCAGAACCAGTAGTGCCGAACCGCGTTCAGTGCCTGGTTAACCTTCCAGGATTCCCGGGTACGCTCCAATTCATGCTGAAAACGCTGAAGTGCCCGTTCTCGGTCTGTTTGAGTCGATTCGTTCGATCTGATGTATTCCGCGACCCAACGCATGTAATAGTGTATTTGTTTTGGGGATATCCCAGCGGTTTTCTTCAGGTACACCGAGAATTGTTCTGCTTCAACCGTGCGCATGCGAACATGGACCTCCCGCTTCTGTAGTTTCTATCAAAGAACTATGGTTGTTTTGTCTATATTGCTTCAATGCACGCGAAAATAATGAAAATCGTGTCTAGCATGCGGGCTGCGAATGGCCTTTTCCTGGCTAAAAAGTAGCAAACGATGTAATATGTTGTCTCCACTTGGGTGCTCCCAACAATCATGGCTATCAGCAACAGAAGCACAT
>CAZPPB010000068.1:0-19117 GCA_964588355.1 uncultured Spirochaetaceae bacterium
CAGCAGCATCACCATGAAGGCGATGGCGTTGGACCAGGACCCGGATATATAACCCTGAACCAGGGCTTCCAGGATCCCCAGGGCCAGCCCCACCACCAGGCCGCCGACCAGATTCCCCAATCCGGCAATGATCGAAACGGCCAGTACCTTATGGGCCACCTGCTCTCCGAGCCCCGGGGAGGAGTAGCCCAGCAGCATGGCCAACAGCACGGCGATCAGTCCGCCGAGGACCCCGGAAAGGGCATAGCTCTCGAAACCGGTGCGCAGGAGCGGAATCCCCACCAGCCGGGCTCCGTTGGGGTCTTCGGCTATGGCTCTGAAGGCCCGGCCCAGCCGGGTCTTGTAGAGGAGCAGGAAGATCCCCGATACGGCAACAATGCCTACGGCCAGGGAGGCTACCTGCCCTCCCATCAGACTGATCACGCCGACCCGCAAGATAGGCGTCTCCCCAATAAGTTTCGAGGGAAAGGCGATCGGCAAACCCTTGTTGAATCCGTGAGAAAGAATATCGGTAATGATCATGCCGATCCCCAGGGACAGGACCATGGTGGTGTTGATGTCCACCTCCTCCCGGTTCTTCATGATCTTCTGGAACAACGGAGCAGAGATCAGGTTCAGCAGGACCGACGACACGATAGCCGCCAGAACGGCCAGGACGATGCTGTTGCCCGTGTAGCGAAGCACAACCCAGGCGATATACATCGAGAAAACCACGACCTGGGGATAGGAGAAGTGGATGATCATGGCCACCACGAGCAGGAGGTTGAATCCAGTGACCAGAAGCACGTAGATGCTTCCTAACGAAAGACCGTTGATGACCTGGGCGATAAACGTTTGCATTTCAGGCTCCGATGTAGGCTTCCCGCACCCCGGGGTCGTTGAGCAGCTCCTCCGCGGTACCGCTCAGGGTGACCTTTCCGGTTTCCAGAACGTATCCGCGGTTGGCGCACTTCAGACTCTTGTAGGCGTTCTGCTCGCTCAGGAGGATCGTGTAGCCCTCCCGGTTCAGATGAAGGAGGATGTCGAAGATATCGTTGACGATGATCGGGGCCAGCCCCAGGGATGGCTCGTCCACCATGATCAGCTCCGGAGCACTCATCAGGGCACGAGCGATGGCCAGCATCTGCCTCTCCCCCCCGCTCAGGGTACGGGCAATCTGGCTCTTCCGTTCCTCCAGCCTGGGAAACCACTTGTAAACTCGCTCGAGGTTCCTGCCCACATTCCTCATGTTGTGGTGAGCTCCGAGCAGTAGATTGTCGAGTACGCTCATGGATGCGAACACCCCCCGGCCTTCCGGCACCAGGCAAAGCCCGGCCCGGACATTCCTGTCCGCCGGAACTCCGCTGATCGATTTACCCTTGAAGGTTATATCTCCCGATTTGGGGGTGTTGATTCCCAGAGAGGTCTCCAGCAGCGTGGTCTTCCCCGCTCCATTGGCTCCGATCAGGACTACGATCTCTCCGCGATGCACCTCGAGGTTCACATCTTTCAGGGCATTGATCTGTCCATAGGCAACCGAAAGGCTCTTCAACTGCAGCAGCACCTCACTCTGCGCCAAGATACGCCTCCAGGACCTTCGGGTTTTTCTGGATATCCTCGGGGACTCCGGCGGCGATCGTCTCGCCGAAGTTGAGCACCGTAACCCAGTCGGAGAGATTCATCAGCATCTTCACATCGTGACTGATCACCACCACGGTTATCCCCATCTCCCCGATGCGGCGGATCACATCCTCGACCAGCTCGGTTTCCTGTGATCCCATACCGCTGTTCGGTTCATCGAGCAGGACGATCTTCGGTTTGGAGACAAGAGCACGGGCGATCTGCACGAACTGGCGTTCCGCCCACACCAGATCCACGGCCCAGCGATCGGCGTCTTTCTCCATACCGACCAGGGCCAGGGCTTCCCGGGCCGCCTCCTCTATTTGCCTCTCGATCACCGAGCGCCTGAAGGGAAGCCTCAGAAAAATATCGAGCAGATCGCGGGAACGGAAACTATAGGACCCTGCCATGACGTTTTCCAGCACGGTAAGGTTGGAAACGAGCTTTCCTCCCTGGAAGGTGCGGCGGACGCCCATCCCGGCGATTACGTGGGGCTTGAGTCCCGTAAGAGTGTCCGATTCCAATTGAATCGTCCCGCCCTCCGGCACCAGATGACCTGTGATGCAGTTGAAGAGAGTGGTCTTGCCCGAGCCATTGGGACCGATGATCCCATGAACCCGATTCTTTTCGATGTCGAAGCTGACCTCTTTGAGGGCTCGCAGAGCCCCGAAGGACTTACTCACCCCGCGAATCGAAAGCATGGATCTATACCGTCTTTGTATCGCATTAATATTCCATCGTGAATAGGTGCCAAATATAGACAATACTATATTCCTCGTCAAGAATGGACGTGTCCCCATTTACACCTGTGCTTGTCGCGGTTTTTCGCTACCGTATGACAACCATTTGACCTCCCGGTCTGAAAAGACTACGCTATGCATGTCCGAAAACTCGATCCCGGAAAAAGACTGACATGCAATGAAGCTGGTCGTCTTTATATTGAACAAGGAAGATCTCCTCGACGAAGTGCTGGCCGCCTACGTGGAGGCGGAGGTACCCGGAGCCACAATTCTGGATTCCGAAGGAATGGGACGGTTTCTCACCTACGAAGTACCCCTGTTCGCCAGCTTCAAAGAGTTCATGAAAGGAAACAAGCCTTATAACAAAACGATTATCTCGGTCGTGGATAAAGAAGACAAGGTGAAAAAGCTCGAGGAGTTGATCGAGAAAGTATGCGGGCCTCTGAGCGAACCGGGGACGGGAGTGCTCTTCTCGGTTCCCATCGACTACGTGCGGGGCCTGCGCAAGCTTGAGGAGGATTCATGAACGCCCTGGCGGATCTGCTGGAGATCGGCACCATCAAGCTGGAACTGGAAGCGCGGAAAAAGAACGAGGCCCTTCAGGAATTGGTCGAGCTTCTTCATCGGTCCGGCAGGATCGAAGATCCGCAAACCGCCCTGAACGGCTTGATCGACCGGGAAAAGCTATCCAGCACGGGGATCGGTTCAGGGATAGCCATTCCCCACCTGCTCAGCCCCGACGTGAAGCGGACCTTCATGGCTTTCGGACGCAAACGGGAAGGCCTGCGCTTCGACTCCGTGGACAACCAGCCGGTGACCCTTATCTTCCTGGTGGTGGGACCGAAGCAGCAGGAATACGCCCACCTGCGGCTGCTGAGCCGCATGTCCCGGTTGCTCCACGATGACGGCTTCCGCCGGAGTCTGCTGGAGGCGGATACACCCGAGGAGATCCTACAGATCCTGCGCTGGGAAGAGGAGAAGGAGGGTTAGATGGACGTGTTCCAGAAGTGGAAAATCGTGCGCATCGTCATGACCGTTCTCTACCTGATGGGCGGCTGGCTGCTGTTCACCGGCACTGTGGCTGCTTTTCCCCTGCTGCTCGGCTTGTTGTTTTCCTCGGTCATCGCTCTTCTAACCTACCATTTGTTCATAGAGGAGCAGGAGGCGGCGCGCAGAGCCCTCATTCCCCGGATCTACCTGCTGATCGGATACCTGGTTCTCATCATGGTTAAGGTGTACATCGCTTCCTTCCGCATCGCCTGGAAAGTCGTGACCGGTGATATCACACCCAGGATAGTTCACTTCCGCACCCGGCTGCACTCCGACCTGGCTCGCGTGGCTCTGGCTAATTCCATCACCCTGACTCCAGGGACGCTGACCCTGGACCTGGATGAGGATCATCTGGTCGTACATTGGCTGGACGCCTCGACCACGCATTCCGGGTACGCCGCCCGTCTCATTGCCAAGCCGTTCGAGCGCTGGCTTAAAAAAATCTGGGTATAGCACTCAAGGAGGTCGAGCCTCATGGATATAGCGATAATATTGGATACCGCCATCTACTGCCTGCTGGGTGTTGCGGTGTTGAGCCTGATCCGCGTAGTGATAGGACCGGAACCGGAGGATCGGATGATCGGATTGAACCTGACCGCATCCCAGGTCCTGGCCATCCTGGTCCTGGCCGCCCTCAGGCTGGACCAGGCGATCTTCCTGGACGTCGCCCTGGTGTACGCCATCCTCGGCTTCATCGGAATGCTGGCCATCGCCCGTTCGATGCGCAGCGCAGAGGGTTCCTCATGATCTGGGCCGTCGCTGCTTTTCTCCTGCTCGGCGTGTTCTTCGGCATCACCGGAACAATCGGTGTTCTGCGATTCCCCGACGTATTTACCCGCCTGCACGCTGCGGCCAAGTGCAGCACCACCTCGATTTTTTCCATACTTCTGGCCTGTATGCTTTTCAAAGGGTGGGATCCCATGAGCTGGCGCATCATGGTCATTGCTCTGTTTTTTCTGATCACCAGCCCGGTTTCCGCCCACATCATCGGACGCTCGGCCTGGATGAGAGGCCTGATGCCTTGGGGACGAAAACAGCAAACATGATAGTCGTGCTTCTCCTCCTGCTGCTCCTGCTGGCCGCCCTGGTTCTCGGCTTTCGCAACCCCTTGAGCTCGGTTGTCGCGCTGGCGGTCTTCTCTCTGATCTGCGCGCTGCTGTTCTTCGTTCTCAACGCACCGGATCTGGCGATTGCCGAGGCCGCCGTGGGGGCCGGTTTAGCCACGGCCCTGTTCGTCCAGGCGGTTCGAAAAACCGGGAATCGAGGGAGTTAGGGATGAAAAGGATCCTGCTTTGGTGTTCTACCGGTCTTGTCCTCACGGCTCTCGGGATCGTGATGCTGAGCTCAAGTCCCGATTTGCTCACGGGGAGTCGATGGGAGCCGGAGGTCTCTTTCTCATCCGGTCAATCCGAGCGGATGAGAGAGTATTTTTCCCTCCGCGCCGTGGAGGAATCGGGAGCCATCAATTTGGTCTCTGCGATCTACCTTGGATACAGGGCGTTTGACACACTGGGTGAAACAATAGTGCTGGTCCTGTCCGTTGCCGGAGTGCTCCTGGTGAGCGGAGCCAGACAATGAAAGAATCGACAATCGTGGACCTGGTCTCCCGCAAGCTCGTTCCCTATATCCTGCTGTTCGGCCTCTACCTGATCTCCTACGGACATCTGTCGCCGGGAGGAGGCTTTCAGGGAGGAGTAGTGCTTTCCTCCGCGATCCTGCTTCTGTGCCTGGCGCGGGGAGTGAAAGCGACCCGCCTGCTGTTCACCTCCAGGGCCGTCGGCGCTCTGGAAATTGCGGCCTTCACCCTCTTTTTGGTCATGGCCGCTGCGGGAATGGCCGTGGGCGTTTCCTTTCTGGGTAACTTTCTGCCCCTGGGCAGGATCGGAGAGGTGCCCAGCGCCGGCTTCATCCTATTCCTCAATCTGGTGATCGGCCTGGAAGTCGGGGCGGGCATCACGCTGATCTGCTTCGCCCTGCTCGAGGAAGACTGACCCGTGGCCGGAACGATCATCCTGCTGCTGATCCTGACCGGCACGGCCGGAGTGATCCTGGCTGACAATCTGATTAAAAAAATCATGGCCCTAAGTATCCTGAACAGCGCGGTGGTGATCCTGTTCGTCTGGGCCGGGTCCCTGAGCGGAGACGAGGCGCCCATTCTGCTGGCAGGGGTCCGGGATATCGTCGATCCGCTGCCCCAGGCGGTGATGCTGACCGCAATCGTTATCGGCATTTGTGTAACCGCCCTAGCCCTGGCCTTCGTGCTGCGGATCTACGACAGCTGGGGCACGGTCAGCAGGCGCGAACTGGAAAGCTTGAGGAACAAAAACGATGGCTGAGGCGCTTGCCCTGCTGATTCTGCTGCCCTTCGCCGCCAGCCTTCTCTGCCTCCTGGCCCGCTTTCACCGTCGACTGCTGCTGGCTCAAGTCGTTGCCGCCTTCTCGGTGGCGGGAATCCTTCTGATCCTCGCCTTGCTTTTTCCGATTGTTCGCAGCTCGGCCCAGATCACCTATGCCATGGGCGGCTGGACCGAACCGCTGGGCATCACTCTCTATCTCGACGGCCTTGCCTGGACCGCCTCGATCATGGGAACGGTCGTTGGGCTCTGCGCTCTGCTCTTCGCCTTCGGTGAACGCCGCTACAAAAGCGATTTCTACTTCTTCTTTCTCATGCTCCTGGCCGGAATGGAGGGGGTGATCCTTACCGGAGACTTGTTCAACATGTTCGTGTTCATCGAGATCGTATCGATCTCTTCTTATCTGCTGGTCGCCTATTCGCTGGATCCTGCCAACCTCTGGGCTAGCCTTCGCTACCTGCTGCTCAGCTCCCTTTCCATCGCGGTGTTTCTCCTTGGACTGTTTCTGGTCTACCGTTCTACCGGTACGTTCTCCCTCCGGTTGATCCAAGCCAGCCTGAGCACCGGCGGCGGGAACGTTTCAACGGCGGCAGCCGCCTCGGCTGTCGGCGCCGGCAAAGCCTTGGGCCTGGCCGCAGCGGCCCTTACCGTCGGCGCAGGCCTGAAGGCCGCTTTCGTGCCGCTGCACACATGGCTCCCCGATGCCCATGCCGCGGCTCCGCATCCGGTTTCGGCACTGTTGTCCGGGGTGATGATCAAGATATCCTTCCTGGCGGTCTGGCGGATCCTGTCCGCCCTATCGGCCAATGGCATCCAGGCGCTGTTCCGGTGGCTCGGTCCCCTCACCGCGCTGCTGGCCGTGATCCTGGCCCTCAGTCAAACCGACAGCAAACGGCTCCTGGCCTTTCACTCCGTGTCCCAGATGGGTCTGATCACGGCGGCCTTCGGAGCAGCCGCGGGCGCGGGCTCCGCCGGCCTGACCGCCTCCCTGGCCCACATCATCAGCCACTCCCAGTTCAAGAGCCTGCTGTTCCTGTCGGTCGGTGCGGCCATCCACATGACCGGAAAGCGGAACCTGCAGCAAAGAGGAACCGTCTCCCCGCCGCCCTGGCTGATGCCCTTCTTCCTGGTTGGAGCCCTCTCGATCAGCGGGCTGCCCCCCTTCAACGGGTATGTCAGCAAAACCCTGATTGTATCGCTGTTCAAGGCTTCCCCGCTGCTGGGAACAGCCCTTCGCCTGACCGCCATCGGGACGGCCGCTTCCATGCTCAAGTTGTCCGGGATGTTCCGCCGGAGCAGGATGGAACCGCTCCCGGCTACCGGGACGGCTGCACAATCCGGGAGACCCGATCTTTCTCCCCTCTGTCTGATCGCCCTGTCCCTGCTCGCCCTCCTCTGCCTGGCCGGAGGACTGGCGCCCCGTTTCCTTATGCAATCCCTGGTCGTTCCGGCCGTGGGAACTCCGGAGGCCAGATTTCACTCGGTCTATACGGCCCGGCACCTGATCGAATCAGGGATCCACGCGGCCCTCGCCGTGGGACTGTACCTGCTGGCACGCACCAGTACAGCGCGCATCATGTTGAGGTGGATCAAAGGCCTCCGTCTTTCCCTGGACGGGTCCCTTCTCCTGGTCGTGGTTGCGGTGGTCCTGTTTGCCGTGCTGGGCATCGTTCATGGATGAGGATTCTACCAGACCCTGTTTTCTAAATGAGAGGCAGCCGGCGTACTCACGAACAGCTTCTAGTTGATACATATGGACTCACAGTCGCTTTCATAGTATCCTGCAATTCCTTGCTGCTCAGGCTGGAATCGGATCTCGGTTCGACTCTAATGGGCATGACCATCAGCGATATGGGAAAATCATTCATTTGGTTCGATCTCGGTTATACTCTGCTCTATCTGAAACGGGAAGAACCTTTCCTGGAAATACTGCGGGAGTTTGATCTGGATGCCGATCCCCATGAGGTGGAGCGTATTTTCCACCTCACCGACAAACACTTCATGCGCGAGTATCCGGGCCTCTTCGGGGGCGACAGACGCCACTATATGCCCTGGTACTTCGGCGTGATACAGTACCGCCTGGGGTTGCGGTTTGATCTGTGCCGGTTTTTTCAACGGTGGCAGAAGCGTATCGGGACCCAGGTCGATTCGTGGCATCCCTATCCCTTTACCGTGGATGTTCTGGAGGATCTCAGAAAAAAAGGATACCGGATGGGTATCATATCAAATTGGGACGACAGCGCCAGAGCGATTCTCAAGAAACATGGTCTGGATCGTTTTTTCGAACACGTTATCATCTCCTCGGAAGTCGGATCGGAGAAACCCGATGCCGAGATCTTTCATAAGGCAATAGAAGCGGCTTCCATTGATCCCGGTGAATGCATCTATGTCGGAGACAACTACTACGACGATGCGGTAGGAAGCAGAAAAGCCGGGATGGAAACGATTATCGTGAATCGATACGGCGACCTCGGAATCGAAGAGTTGGAAAACTGTTTGGTAATATCCGGCATCCGGGAATTGGAAGAGCAGCTCACCGGGGGAGGGTAGAACTATAGACATCACAATCATAGGTTTCTGGGGGGCCTATCCCGGATGCGGAGAAGCCAGTTCCGGATACCTGGTGACGTCAAAGGGATTCAGCCTGCTGCTGGAATGTGGATCCGCGGTGCTTTCCCTACTGCCCAGGTTTATCGACATTACAAGTCTGGATTCGGTCCTGCTTTCCCACTATCACGCGGACCACGTTGCCGACGTCGGGTGCCTCCAGTACGCCGTCAAAGTCCAGACGGACTTGGGATTGAGAAGCAATCCCCTGCCTCTATACGGACCCGAGGGAGATATCTGCCCGTCCCTCACATACCATGAGTATACACGGGCAATACACATCAATCCCGCTGAGCCGGCACAGATCGGGCCCTTCACCGTTGCCTTCCAGGAAACGAACCATCCCGCGGTCTGCTACGCCATGCGCATCGAAAGCGAGGGTAAATCGCTTGTCTATACGGCAGACACCGGCTGGCACGACGGGCTGGTCGATCTGGCCGCCGGAGCGGATCTTTTACTGTGTGAAACCAGCCTCTACAACCGCTACTTCGGTTGGGTGGACGGACATCTGTCCGCCGGAGAGGCGGGAAAGCTCGCTTCCAAGGCGGGAGTTCACAGAATGGTGCTCACCCACCTTCCCCATTCCGGTGATCATGTTGATCTTCTGAAAGAGGTCGGAGAAGAGTTTTCCGGGCCTGCCGATCTGGCTGCCACCGGTAAGAAGGTGAGCCTCTAGCGGCTCGGGTAAGGCTCTTGCTTTTCTCCGGCGAATCAATAAAATAGACCGTCATGCAGGTTCTCACCTTCGCCCTGCGCCGCTTCGGCCGGTTGCTCCTCACGGTCCTGCTCATCTCTACGATTATTTTTTTCGTCATCCGGGTGATCCCCGGTGATCCGGCACTCGTCATTGCAGGGATCGATGCCACCCAAGAAGACATCCAAGCCATCCGCGCACAACTGGGAACGGACCGCCCGTTGATCATTCAGTATCTCAGCTGGCTGTCGGATATCGTGCGTTTCGACTTTGGAACCTCGATGATTTCAGGCCAGCCGGTCACAGAGCTCATCCTGGAGCGATTTCCCATTACCCTTTCGCTGGCTGTCATGGGGATCGTGATTTCCATCCTCATCGCCATACCTCTGGGGGTGCTCTCCGCCGTTAAGCGCTGGTCATTATGGGATTATCTGGGGATGGTCTTCTCACAAATGGGGATGGCGATACCGAGCTTCTGGCTCGGCATCATGGCGCTGCTGATTTTCGCCGTCAAGATCAAAATCTTTCCGCTGTTCGGAAGCGGCAGCATCCGCCATCTGATTTTACCGGCGCTTTCTCTCGGTATCGCCCGGGCCGCTGTGCTGCTTCGCCTGACCCGGGCTTCCATGGTAGAAGAGCTCAGCAAAGAATACGTGATCACCGCCCGCGCCAAGGGTCTGACCGAGCGCATGGTGAAATTCAAGCATGCTCTGAAAAACGCCCTGCTGCCGGTAATCACCGTCGCCGGAATCCAACTCGGCTACATGCTCGGCGGAGCCATCATCATCGAGCAGGTTTTCTCTCTTCCCGGTCTGGGCCGTCTTTTTCTCTTTGGCGTATATCAGCGGGATTTCCCCCTGATCCAGGGCGGCGTGATATTCATAGCCATAATTTTCTCTTTGATCAACTTTGTCGTGGATCTATTCTACAGCGTCGTAAATCCGAAGATCAGGATCCGGTGATGGAACATCTGCTCGAGATCGAAGGCCTGGAGGTCAGCTTCAACGATACAGCCCATGCGCTTAGGGGAATCGACATGTTCATGGACACCGGCGAGATTCACGGCCTGGTAGGGGAGAGCGGCTCCGGAAAAACGGTCACCTCCACCTGCATAATCGGTCTGCTGCCCGTACCGCCGGGGAAGGTCAACGGCGGATCCATGCTCTTCAAAGGAAGGGAGATTCTTGGCTTGAGCGAGGCGCAGCGCAGGCGCCTTAGAGGCAGAGAGATCGCCGTGGTTTTCCAGGAACCGGCGAGATATCTGAATCCCGCCCTGCGCGTCGGCGAGCAGATAACGGAGATGCTGATTCTTCACCTGGGCCTGGAGAAGCAGCAGGCCGTGGGAAAAGCCCTGGAACTAATCGATCTGGTCGGCCTCAAAGGAGGGAAAAAGATCCTTCGCCGCTACCCGCACGAACTTTCGGGGGGGATGAAGCAGCGCGCCATGATCGCCATGGCTATTTCCTGCAACCCCTCCCTGCTCATTGCGGATGAACCCACAACCGCCCTGGACGTGACGCTGCAGCTGCAGATCCTCAGGCTTATCCAGAGCCTGAAACGGCGGTTCAGCATGGGGATCCTGTTCATCTCCCACGACCTGGCCGTAGTCAACGAGATAGCCGACCGGATATCGGTAATTTATGCGGGCAGGATCGTCGAATCGACTACGAAAGCACGTCTGTTCGATGAGCCGCTTCATCCCTACACCAAGTTGCTGCTGCTGTCGATTCCCGACGCAGGGAAACGGGGAACCCGCCTGAAGACTATCCCAGGTACGGTACCGGATGCGGAGCACATCCCGTCGGGCTGCGCCTTCCATCCCCGCTGTCCCCTGGCCGAAGAGATCTGCCAGCACCAGGATCCGGAAACCGCGAATTACGGAAAAACGGGCGAGCTGCACACGGCTGCCTGCCACATGATCGGGAAAAAATGGATCGATTCTTAGAACTGAAAAGTTTGAGCAAACAGTTCCACGGTCCCGGACTGCTGTCGCAGCACAGGGGGGGAACCCTGGCCGTTGATCGGGTCAGTTTCGGTATAGAAAAAGACACGGTGTTCGGTCTGGTCGGAGAATCCGGCTGCGGCAAGACCACTCTGGCACGAGCCCTCCTGTATCTGGAGGCGCCGAGCTCCGGTGAGATATGGTTCGACGGAACCCTCCTCGGGGATCTCGGCACCAGAGACCTGCGGCGATTCCGCCGCCGTATGCAGATCGTGTTCCAGGATCCGAACAGCGCCCTGAATCCCAAGATGAATATTCTGCGCTGCCTGGAAGAAGGTCTGATCAATCTTGGTGTTGCCAAGGATGCACGCCGCCGGAGGATCGCCGAGCTTCTCGAGCTGGTCGGGATCTCTCCATCCAACGTGGAACGCTATCCCCATGAGTTTTCCGGCGGTCAGAAGCAGCGCATCGTGGTCGCCCGCGCTTTATCCATGAACCCCGAGTTTCTCGTTCTCGACGAGCCGGTTTCCAATTTGGATGTTTCTATTCAAGCCCAGATCATCAATCTGCTCCTGGACCTCAAAAATGAATTCTCGCTGACCTATCTGTTCATCTCCCACGACCTGCATCTGGTCGCCTACCTGAGCGACAGGATCGCGGTGATGTATCAGGGACGCATCGTGGAGCTGGCTCCGACGGATGAGCTGCTTCAGCGCCCCCTTCATCCATACACCATCAAGCTGTTTTCATCCGTACCGGGGATCAGGGGCAGTGTCTTGAAGCAGGAACAGGCCGCCGTGCCGGCGGTACAGGCAAAGGCAGCTTCTACAGGGACAGGCTGTACCTATTACGAGCAATGTTCTCGAGGTGATTTTGCCTGTCTGCAGGAAGAGCCGCAGCTCGAGGATGCGGGCAAAGAGCATTTCGTAGCCTGCTTGAAAATCGAAGGGGATATCCCCTAGGTTATCAGGGTCTGTACGGCCCGAATAAAAAAATTGCCGTTATTCGGCACACTGCAAGGAGGTTTGCATGATTGGCAACAAACGATCGCCTCTCCGGCGATTCATCTGGACCGCGGCGTTCATTCTTCTGGCCGGCGGGATGCTGTTTGCCGGCGCCCAGCCTGAGGAGAAGCTCCTGAACTTCGCGCTCTCGGGAAACCCGGATACCCTCGATCCGCACAAGACTTCCGGTACCCTGACCTTCCAAACACTGAAGAGTGTGTATGACACGCTGGTGGAACCGGACGAGGAGGGAAAACTCATACCGGCCCTGGCGGAACGCTGGGAGGTGTCGGGGGACGGAAAAACCTGGACCTTTTACCTGCGTAAAGGCGTGGTTTTCCACAACGGAGACCCCCTCACCGCAGCGGATGTGAAGGCCACTTTGGAAAGGATCAAGGACGAAGCGACCGCATCGCCGAACCGAAACGAGTTCGAACCGATTCAGTCGATCGAGACTCCGGATGACCTCACCGTGGTTCTCAGGCTGAATGAGCCCTGGTCCCCCCTGATCGGTACACTCGGATCCGGATGGGGAGCCATCCTTCCCAAGGGTCTCATCGATTCCGGTCACGATTTCGCTTCCCAGCCGGTCGGCACCGGTCCGTTCCGCATGACCGAATGGGTTCGTGACTCCAGGATCGTCTTGGAGAAAAACGAAGACTACTGGATGAAGGGTCACCCCAAGTTGGACAAGGTGGTGATGAACATCATCCCCGAGCGGGCGGTGCAGGTACAGGGGCTGATCACCGGCGAGGTGGACGTGAGCTACATCATCGATGAGGAAGATGTACCGGTCCTGGAAGATTCCGGTGGGGTAACGGTGGAACGCAATCCAACTTCCCTGATCCTGGTAATGGCTATCAACTGCAGCGATCCGGTATTGAGCGATCTGCGGGTCCGTCAGGCCATCACCCATGCCATCGACAAGCAGAAGGTTCTGGATGTGGCCTACGGCGGCGGAAACCCAATCGCCACCTTCATGGACTATGGCAATGCCTACTACAAGGACTTCACCGATCTCTACCCCTACGATCCCGACAAGGCCAGGAGTCTGCTGGCCCAGGCCGGAGTGGGGGATGACGTTGTCCTCGAGATGGCCCTGCCGCAGAACTACCCGCCCCACGTGAAAGCCGGGGAAGTGTATCAGGAGATGCTCTCCGACGTTGGCCTGAACGTCGAGATCAAGCTGGTGGACTGGTCCACTTGGATCAGTGACGTATACCGCCAGGCCAAATACGACCTGACGGTAATCGGCCACACGGGCAAGCTCGACCCCCACGGAACCCTGGCCGACTACGGACGGGAGAACAAGTACGTGCGCTGGGTCAATGATGAATGCGCTCAATTGATAGACAAGGCCGCGGTAACCTCGGGGTTCGAAGCCCGGAAGAAGCTCTACGATCAGGCGTTGGAGATCATGGCCAGAGAAGCACCGTTCATGTTCCTCGGCACCTCCCTGCGGAGGGTCGTCTATCAGAACAACGTCGTCGACTTCCGCATGACCCCCAGCCTGGACACTTTCGACTTCCGCTGGACGGACCTTAAGTAGGAGCTCAGGAACAACGGTGAAGCGAAAGTTCGGCAACCGATTCCTATACATCGCTATCGCCTATTTGGCAATTCTGGGAGCCGCCGCAGCGGCGGCTCCCTGGGTTGCACCTCATAATCCCACGGCCCAGAACCTCGAAAACCGGTTCGAAGCGCCGAGCTTTACCCATCCTCTGGGTACGGACAACTTCGGCAGGGATGTCCTGAGTCGGGTCATCCATGGCTCCCGTTCTGCATTGATGGTGGGCCTGGTCTCGGTTTCGATCGCACTCGTGATAGGCTCGATCGTCGGGCTAATTGCCGCCCTTTCAGGGGGGCTGGTGGAAAACACACTGATGCTCCTGATGGACAGCCTGCTCTCTTTCCCCACCGTGCTTCTAGCCATAACCGTGGTCTCATTCCTGGGCTATGGGCTAGTGCAGGTCATGGTTGCGGTCGGGGTGATTTACTCCCCGGTCTTCGCCCGTTTGGTTCGGGCTGAAGCCCTGTCCATCAAGACGGAAGGCTACGTGGAGGCATCCCGTGCCCTGGGAACACCGATTCTTAAAATCGTATTCAAGCATATCCTGCCGAATCTGCTCGGCAAGGTAGTGGTGCAGTGTTCCATCACCTTCGCCCTATCGGTGGTTATCGAAGCCTCTCTGTCCTATCTCGGTCTGGGCACCCAGCCGCCCACACCCAGCTGGGGCTTGATGCTCAAGGACGCCCGCAACTACCTCATTCAGGCACCGTGGATGGCTGTCTATCCGGGACTGGCCCTTGCGCTGACAGTGTTTTCCTTCAACATTCTCGGCGACTCCCTGTCCGAACGGTTCAATCCCCGCGTGTATCGCCGCTAATATGCAGAACAATTCATCCCAAGGCATGTAAGAGGAACAGCCGTTTTTACGGACACGATCGCCGGCAAAGGAGGAGCCTCAGTGAAAATCGGCATTCTCTCGGATATCCATGTAGATATGAACAACACCGGAAAGGAAGATGTGACTTCCGCTGTCTGTCGAACCATCGAAACGGAAAAGATCGATCTGTTTATCTGTGCCGGGGATGTAGCGGACGATTTCCGGCTCACCATAAAGACGATGGATGCGATCCGCAGCCGTACCGGCCGCCGGAGTCTGTTCGTTCCCGGAAATCACGATATCTGGGTAGAATATCACCCGGAAATGAATTCCAGGCAGATCTACGAGGCTCTCGGGGAGCTTCCGGACAACCTGTCCAGCGAACCGGCATCCCTTGCCGGAGACTGGATCGCAATCGGTGATCTCGGCTGGTACGACTATTCCTTCGGCGGACCCGAGTACTCGAAAGAGGAGTTCGACAGGATGCGCTTTGGAGACCGGGTGTGGCAGGACGGCATCAAGGCGGTTTGGAATAGAGATACGGTGGAACAGCATCGCCATTTCTATGACAAGTTGAAAAGACAGCTGGAAGAACACAGCGACAAGCAGATCATCTTCGTCACCCACGTTCTGCCTATCAGCGATTTCACCGTTCTCCAGCCAAATGAGGAATGGAACTATCTCAACGCCTTTCTCGGCAGCGCGGCCTACGGGGATCTTATCCGGCGGCACAGCAATGTCAAATACGCGATATCCGGGCATGTGCACTATCGAAAGAAAAAGAGGATAGGAGAAACCGAGCATATCTGCAGCTGTCTGGGCTACGTCGACCAGTGGAAAACCGGGACCGACCCCTTCGTCGAGGTTCCCGCCGCCATGACCACTATAGAGATCTGATTCTACCCCGTTCCCTACCCTTCCCCCCTACCCGCGCAGCGACTCGGCGTGCAGCGCATCAAGAACCCGCACCAGCCGGGTGACGGCGCTGTTTACCGGGACTACCAGACCCAAGGCTTCCGCCTCGCGCACGATCGCTCCGTTGATGAAGTCGATCTCCGACTGTCGTTTCCTGTCGAAATCCTGCAGCATCGAGGATCGGTTGCCCCCCGTCTTCTCGGCCACCTGGTACACCATGACGAGGGGATCGGAGTAGGTCAGATGCACCCCCTTTTTCTCGGCCACCATCACCGCCTCCGCCACCAGTTCCGCCATCAGGGTTTTGCTGTCGGAAAACTCGAGGAGCCGGCCGTTGGGAAGCCCGGTCAGGGCGGTCAGGGCATTGATCCCAACATTGATGATGAGCTTGCTCCAGATCAGGTCGTCGATGTTTTCCTCCAGGTCTGTTTCCAGACCGGCCTGATTGAGGGCATCGACAAAAGCTCCGAGCTTCTCGTTTTTCCTGTCGGACATGCAGAGGTGGGTCGGGCCCTGCCCGGCATGACGGATCTTTCCGGGACCCAGGAACGTGGCTCCCTGAGAGGTTACCCCGGCAGCCGTCCTGTCCGCACCGAAATGCTCTTTCAGGATGCCTTCGTTGCCCAACCCGTTCTGCACGGTCGCCGCAATAGTCCGCTTCCCGGTGATCCCGGAAAACTTCCGGGCCACCGCTTCGGTGGCCGCGGATTTTACGAAGATGACCAGGATCTCGACATCCTCCAGATCCTCCGCCTTGGTTGTTGCGGCCGGATGAACCACCTCCGTCTGTCCGCTGGCCAGGTCTTCGATGCTCAAGCCCTCCTGCCGGATCGCATCCACGTGCTCCCGATAGATATCGTAGAGAAGCACCTCCTGTCCGGCCGCTGCCAGCCTGCCCCCGAACAGGGAGCCCATAGCCCCGGCACCGACGATCCCTATCTTCAATTTTTCAGCTTCCGCCATGGACTCCCTCCTTCAAATCCCCGTACGCCGGCACTCCGTGCAGGCTTTCCGCCGCCTTGACCGCTTTTACAACAGCCCGGGCCATAACATCTGCGGCGATGGCGCCGACTCGAATGGGATCGGCGCGCAGCTGCCCGGTGGCCAAACAGAATACCACGTCGCCGTCTCCGAGGGTGTGAATCGGAGTAATCGTCCGCGCATAGCCGTCCTGAGCCATCTTGGCCACCCGGGTAGCAAAGGCCTTGTCCAGAATGGCATTGGTAGCTATAACTCCGATTGTGGTATTGGAGGGAAATCCCTCTTTGTACTGCTCGTTCCGAGTCGTGAGCAGCCGCATAGCCCCCGCCACTCCCGTACGTTCGGGATTGAGAGTCCCCGCCAGGGTTTCTCCGCTTTCCGGATCCATTACATCTCCGTTGCAATTTACCGCGACGATTGCCCCTACGATGAGCTTCCCGATCGAGAAGCTGGCCGTCCCCAGACCACCCTTCATCATCCCCCGGGCATTACCCTCCAGGCGGCCGATCGCGGCTCCTGTGCCCGCACCGACGTTGCCCTGCTCCGTGTTGCTCTGCGAAGCGTTCAGGCAAGCCTGATAAGCCATAGCTGCATCGGGACGAACACGATGATCACCGAAGGCCAGATCGTTGAGCGAAGCGGCCGGTACGATGGGAACCCTGGTCGGGCCGACATCGTAGCCGATCCCCTGCTCCTCGAGGTAACGCATCACCCCCCCGGCGCAGTCCAACCCATAGGCGCTGCCCCCTGTAAGTACCACGGCATGGGCTTCCGTGACTACATTTTCCGGCCTCAGGCAGTCCGTTTCCCGAGTGGCCGGGGCGCCTCCACATACGTCCACGCCGGGGGTTGCGCCGTTCCTGCAAAGAACCACCGTACACCCCGTGCCGGCGCCTAAATCCTGGGCGTGCCCTACCTCGATCCCCGGCACATCGGTAATTGCATCGTTCACGATCGGGCTCCTTTTCACAGATATGAGAGATTGTATCGCAGGCTGTTCGCCGAATAGCCTCGCCCAGAAGCTACAATAAATACAGCCCCACAAATTGTCAATCGCGCGCCTCTCTCCCGGCCTGTCCGCCGGCCGCTTCGGTCGCAGAGTCAGGCGTGTCTGCTCGACTACCCGGTGCAACGATCATGCCCGGGATGTTCCTTGAAGCAATGTTCATTTTCATATAAAACTTCAATATCACACATCCAATCAAAGAAGGAACAGGCACATGAGCGACTCATCAAAAGAGGTTAAAAAGATTCTCATCTCCGATCTCTGGGCCATGAAGGAAAAGGGGGAAAGGATCTCGATGATCACCGCCTACTCCTATCCCCAAGGCCTGATCGTGGATGAGGCTGGGATCGACGTAATACTGGTCGGGGACTCCCTGGGCATGGTAGAGCTCGGTTACAGGGACACCGTACCGGTCACCATGGAGGAGATGCTGTCCCATACCGCAGCGGTAACCCGGGCGGTGAATCGGGCGCATGTCGTATCCGATATGCCCTTCATGTCCTACAACATCTCCATAGAGCAGGCGGTTACCAACGCGGGAATCCTCTACAAAGACGGCCTTGCCGATTCGATCAAGCTGGAAGGCGGTCAGGACATGGCTGAGGCGGTGGCCGCCATCCACCGCGCCGGCATTCCGGTGTTCGGGCACATCGGCCTGACCCCGCAAACCGCGGCTCTGCTGGGAGGATTCAAGGTGCAGGGCAAATCCATCGATCAGGCTAAAAAGGTCTACGACGATGCGGTAGCCCTGGAGGAGGCCGGTGCCTTTGCTCTTATTCTCGAGGCCATCCCCAAGGAACTTGCCGTTCTGATCACGGAGAAGGTGCGCATCCCCACGGTAGGAATCGGCGCGGGTGTGGGCTGCGACGGCCAGGTCCTGGTGCTCCACGACATGGTCGGATTGTTCAAACGCTTCACGCCGAAATTCGTCAAGGTCTACGCAGATGTGTACACGACCCAGGTGAACGCCGTAAAGGAGTATATCGGGGACGTGCGATCTGCGGATTTTCCGGGGGATGAACACTCCTTCGGCATGGCTGCGGAGACTGCCGAACAACTGCGCAAGCAGCTGGGATCGTGAAAAAGTTCGCCGCCGCACTGCTCCTGCTGGTCCTGGTGCTTCCCGTCTGCGCCCAGGAGGACGGTGTAGGCTTCGACGAGCTGTTCGAGGGGGAGATCCTGGAAGAGGAAGAGCAGCCGACAGGGGAGGAGGGCGGCGGCGAGGATCTGTTCGAAGCGGATCTGTTTGAGGATTCCGACAAGGATGAAGCGGCACAGGAGCTCGCCCCTGAGGAGGCCTTCCTGGTCTCCGAACAATTGGAGTGGGGGGGCAGCTTCGACCTCACCTTCACAACTCGGGTGGGCTGGGACGGCTACCCGGGTCCGTGGGCCGCGGAGTTTTGGAAAGAGGGAAGTCCTTCTTTGACCTCAAAGCTGTACGGAGACCTGTTCTTCGATGCCCGGCCCGATCGGGATTTTCGGGTCTTCGGAAAGGTCAAAGCGGTCTACCAGTATCCGTACGATTGGGACGTGGAGATCTTCGAGCTGTTCTCGGATTTTCAGATCAAGGACCTGATTTTCTTCAGGGCGGGCAAGCAGACGGTCCAGTGGGGTGTGGGCTACTTCTTCAGTCCCGCCGACGTGCTCAACCTGGTTTCCATCGATCCCGAGGATCCCGGGGCCGAGCGGGAGGGACCGATCGCTGTAAAGACGCATTTCCCCTTTGCCGCCCACAACGCCTACCTCTATCTGGTGGCGGGCGACATAGACAAACCGTACGAGATCGCCGTGGCACCCAAGCTGGAGCTGCTTCTGGGCAACTACGAGCTGGGCATCGG
>CAZPPB010000069.1:0-6532 GCA_964588355.1 uncultured Spirochaetaceae bacterium
TGTTAACAAGCGTGCGGGAGGCTCAACCCCTGGTGATCCTCGAGGCCTACTGCGCCGGGGTGCCGGCCGTATCGACCCGGGTCGGCAACGTAGCGGAGCTGGTAGACTACGACGATCGCTTTCTGGCCCCCTCCAAAGATCCGGAGAAGCTGGCGGCCGGGGTCAGGTTTATCTACGAACACCCGGAGGAGATGCAGCTGATCATAGAGAGAAACAAAGACAGGGTCGTTCGTTTCTACAACCGGGACAAGGTCTTTCAAACCTACGGCGATCTGTACCGGCAGTACATCGAAGGGTCCATCGACGCCGCGGCCGACGGCGCCGGTGGGGCCGTCCCTGGATCTGCCGACGGCGGCGCCGTCACTGCCGGGCACGGCCCGGATTCGGGGACCGGTTAGCCATGGCTGGAATCGGCTTTGAGCTGCAGCGGGTCCTGCGCCGGGGCGGAATAGGCTCCTTCGTGAAGGTGGCCTTGAGCGGAATCATGATCGTAGCCGGTCCCTGGCTGCTGTCCATCATCGGCATCTTTCTGATCGGCCGATTCGCTGGATTCACCCTCCAGGAGGGACGCAGCCTGTTCATGGGAGTGGTCATCTACAGCTACGCTTTTAGCCTGTTTATTTTCGGCGGCAGCCACTACATCTTCACCCGCCTGTTGTCCGACCTGATCTACCTGAAGAAGAACAGGCAGGCTGCCTCGCTGCTGCTGTTTTTCTCCCTGATAGTGATTGCTCTTGCCGCGGGCATCTCCGTCACCGCAATGAGGTGGATATCACCACCCGGAGTTTCCCGCCCCCTGCTGTTCAAGAGCTTCGCCGTGGCTTTCTTCGTGATCATCAACCTGGCCTGGCTGCTGATGATCTTCATCAGCCTGTTGAAGAAGTACGTGGCGATTTTCCTCGTATTCCTGGGCGGCATGACCATCTCCGTGATCGGAGTACTGTTCCTGGGAAGGACGATGTGCCTGGGGGGAGCCATGCTGGGCTTCTTCGCAGGCCAGGGCTTCACGGTTGTTCTGCTGCTCATCCTCTCTTTTCAGGAGTACCGGCCGGCGGAGGTGAAGGAAACCCTCAAGGCCCTGGTGACCTACTTTCCCAAGTACGGTTTCCTGTTTCTCTCCGGGTTGTTCTACTACTGGGGCATCTGGATCGACAAGATGGTGTTTTGGGCTACCCTGGGTCAGCCGGTCCCCGGGACCTTTTTCAGGCTCTTCGATACGTACGATATCCCCGTCTACCTGGCCAGCCTGACCATGATACCGGGTTTGGTGTACTTCATCGTGGTCCTGGAGACCGATTTCCATTCCTACCTCATGGGTTTTCTGCAGTCCCTGGGTAAAGGTATCCTCGACGAAATCCAAAACCGAAAAAAGCTCATGCTGGTGAAGCTCAAGGCGGGTTTGCGGGAGCAGAGTCTGTTTCAGGGAGTGATCACCGCGGCTTTTCTGATCCTGGCACCCTCTTTGTCCGGGATCTTCAGCGGTCTTGATGTGTCTCTGCTGCGAATTACCATGCTGGCCGTCTTCTTTCAGCTGCTGTTTCTCACCGAAATGACCTTCCTCTTCTACTTTGAGCAGTACCGCCCCTCCTTCATCGCCGCCTTTGCCTACTTTGCGGTGAATCTGGGCGGATCCTTGGTGATCGTCTTCACGGGGACAGGCCTCTTCGGCTTGAGCTACCTGGCCGCGGGGATCGTTTCGTCGCTGATCTGTGCAACGTACCTGTTCAGGACCGTGCACAGGGCCGACCGTCTGGTTCTGGCCCGCTACACAACCTGATGCGGTTGAGCACTTACCGCGAGGAACCTTCATTTCTCCCGTTTACGCCGCTTCCGTCTACGCCGCTTCCGTCTACTCCCGGGCAGTTCCCATCCGCAGGAACAGCGCCGCTGTCGCCCCGAGCGCTGCGGCAGCCGAAGCTGCTAGAAAGGAGTACGAGTAGGATCCGGTAAGAGCGGCGATCCGCCCGGCGACAAACGGGCCCAGGGCCTGGCCGACGCTCAACAGCAGGGAGATGAAACCGAAGGCCGCCGCCGCCATTTTCGTACCCAGCAGATCCCCGGCTGAGGCGGCCATGATCGCCGGAACGCTCCAGGCGGTGAGGGCAAAAAGGAGGGCAGAAAGATAATAGCCTGGGATGCTGTGCCACAATCCGAACAGAGCATAGCTGGCCCCCTGCAGCAGCAGGACCAAAGCCAGACCGTACTTTCGGCCCAGCCGATCGCTCACCGAACCCCAGATAAAACCGCTTGCCACACTGAACATTCCGATCGCCGACCAGAGTGAGCCGGCTCGGCGGATGACAAAACCCGCCTCGGAGGTCAGATAGTCGACAAAGAAGGTGGCATAGATCACGTAGGAGAAACCGAAAAGCACATAGATGCCGGCCAGGTGCCAGATCGGTCCCGATCTGTAGAGCAGACTCCATTTCAATCGCGGCCTGCCCGCGGCATTGCTCCCGGCAGCCCCCGCGGCTCTGTCTGCGGCATTGCTCCCGGCAGCCCCCGCGGCGCTGCCCACCGGCATGCACCCCATATCCGCCGGCGAGTTTCGCAGCAGTATCAGACCGAGCACAGCCATGAGGAAGGCGAAGCCGGCGAACACAAACCAGGCTTGCCGCCACCCTTCGGGACCGAAATGCCGCAGGATAGCCGGAACGAGCAGGCCTGTAGCGACCAGCCCTATGCTTGCTCCGCTGACGGTGATCCCAGTTGCCAGTCCTCGCCTTCTCGGTGCAAACCAGACAGCCGCCAGGGCCATCATGGGGATATTGGCCCCAGCACTGCCGATGCCGGTCAGCGTGCGGGCCGCCAACGCAAGGGGATAGCTGTCAGCCAGCCCCGACAGAAGCATCGACGCTGCTGTAACCAGCATGAAGAAGGAGACGACGATACGGGCGCCAAAGCGGGCGGCAAGCATACCGCTGATTACTGCAAAAGACAGATACCCGATCATGTTGCTGGTCGCCAGATCCGCCGCCTTCACCGCATCCAGCCCCAAACCCAGTTTCATGCTGGGCAGAATCACCGTGTATCCGAAACGCGCCAGACCCAGGGCTCCGGTAGTGACCGCCACGCTCAAACCGGCAACGATCCATCCATAGTGGAGTTTGTTTTTCTTGTTTTCGCGGATCAAAAGCGCTCCCCGACAGAAGGCTCTTAAAATAGCATGGAATCGGCTTCGCTCATAGGGGCGTTTGGATCCGGAATTGGAGGCTCAGCGGGGAGGGCTGTCCCCTCCCGCAACGCAGCCCTTGTCATTTTTTTTGCATTGACAGGCAATTATGAGTATTTTCTATCTGAGAGCAGGGAGCCGTTTTAGACGGTCCTTGAACATCCGGCCGCCTCGTTGGAGGGACCGACAATACGCTTTTGGGAGGTATTGGAATGACTGAAAAGACCTTCACTTTCGATTTGGGCAGGATCATGGACGAAGCCTTCCGTGTAGCCCAGAGTTTCGGCGAAGCCTTCGGGGAAAAGATGTCCGAAGCCTTTCCTTCAGCCGAGGAGATGCGGGAGCATTTCCGCGACAATTTCAAGTGGCACAGCCACGGCGACTTCTACCCCTACTACTCCTACCCGCCGATGAACATTTTCCTCGCCAAGGACAAGAGCATCGTGTTCGAGATCGCTTTGGCCGGATTCCAGGAAAACGACATCGACCTGGAGTTCAAGGGCGACTACCTGCACTTCAGAGCCAAAGCCCCGAAATTGGCGGAGGAGGAAGAGGGGATCCAGTACTTCAAGCGCCGGCTCAAGCTCAAGAGCATCGATGAACAGCGCTACTACGTGCCGGAGGACAAGTTCGGCCAGGACAAGGTGGAGGCCCGCTTCAAGGACGGACTTCTGCGGGTGGTGATTCCTGCACGGCAAGAGGAGAAGAAGCCCGCCGGCGTCAAGGTGAGGATCGTAACCGAAGAGGGGAAAACCGGCAAGCCCGGGGGCTCCGCTGCGCCCGGTCGATCGGCAGGGAAATCAGCCGCTTCCGGACCTTCGGAAGAGAGCCGAAAGTCGAAGTAGATCGAATCAAGGGGGAAACATGAAAAGGAAATCGTTTCTTGTCACCGTGGCAGTGGTGTGTCTCCTGCTCCCGGCGGCTGGGCTTTCGGCCCAGGCGGAGGAGATCGGACGGATCACCGAAGCTACAGTTGCCTTCCGGGACATCATGGCCATTCCGGACAAGACCGTTCCGGAATACCTGCTGCGGGATGCGGCGGGGATCGCCATCATTCCGCGCGTCGTGAAGGTGGGATTCATCGTCGGCGGGGAATACGGTAGAGGCGTGCTGCTGCTGCGCAACAAAAACGGCAGCTGGAGCAATCCGATCTTCATAACCCTGTCCGGAGGAAGCATCGGCTGGCAGCTCGGCGCCCAGTCCGCGGATTTCGTCCTCGTGTTCAAGACCGTCAGGAGCGTCGACAGCGTCCTGACCGACAAACTCACCCTCGGTGTAGACGTGGCCGTAGCGGCCGGCCCACTCGGCCGCAGGGCTGGGGCCAGCACCGACATGCAGCTGAAGGCGGAGATCTTCTCGTACTCCCGCAGCCGGGGATTCTTTGCGGGGCTCAGCCTGGACGGGGCGTTGATACAGATCGACGATGAGGCGAATGCAGCCTTCTACGACGCGGAGTATATCAGCCCCCGGGATATTCAGACGCGGAAGGACTTGAAACTGCCGGAAGAGGCCGTTCAACTCAAGCGGATCGTCAGCGATAATACACAATCCCTCGGCGGCTAGCGCGGCCTATCGATTGGATCCAGGCATCTTCCCGCTCAACCCATCCGGGCATCCGGGCTTTCGGATGCGCTGGGCGCCCGCCCTTCAAGTTTGGTGAGGACATAACGCCCGTGTCTTCTTGCTGCTTTTGCATACTCTGCAGGGAAAGCGAAGCGGATCAGACAACCAGGTAGGGACTCAGCATGAACAGGCCGAAGACCACGATCAGCACCGCACCTGCGATCTCCAGCCCGTGATGGAGCAGCCCGCCGAGACGGGATCCGCGGGGTAGAGCCGACAGGATTCCCCTCTTACCGTATATGGCTGCCAAAGACACACCTACCGTAACGGTCGCCATTCCGACGGACATGGCCAGGGCGGCCAGGACACCGATTCCCGGCAGGCTCTGGGAAAGGCAGAAGATCAGGATCAGGGCTGTGCCGGGACAGGGCACCACGCCGCTGCTGAGGATGATGGCGGTCAGGGTTTTCCTGTCACCGACCTCAACCTGCTCTGCGCTGAAAGATCGCCGGCTGCTTCTTCGTTCTTTTATGATTTCCCTGACAGCCAGTGCGAGCAGAATCAGACCGAGCAGGATGATGGCCGCATAGCTGGCCAGCTCCAGAATGGAGCTTACCGAAGCAAAGGCGGTTGTAACCGTGCCTTGAAACAGGTAGTACAGCCCGTAGATTAAGGCCAACGCCGCTGCGGCATGGAGGAAGGCAACCGAAGCTCCGGCGATTACTCCCTGCAGCGGGTGAGACGGCCGGGCCAGGAAGTAGGCCGCCAGAGCCACCTTGCGGTGTCCGGGGCCCAGGGCGTGGAGCAGACCGTAGGCGAAGGCCAGGGCCAGCAGCGCGGGCACACTCCTGCCGCCGCGGCCGCTGCGATCCACCGCGTCGGCCAGAACCTCCCGGATCGTACGCTGAGCGTCGATCAGGGCTCGAAGCCGCAGTGTTGGAACGGAAACGGAAGGGGCAGACGGTGCGGGAGCGGGGGAGTCGTAGAAGGGGTTGGACTGGGCCGCCGGCCGCCCGGAAGGGAAGAACAGGAGCGCTGCGGCAAGAACAGCCGTCAGGACGACGAGGGAACGGCCCGGACTGATCAGGGAATTTGCTGTTCCTCCACCCATGTGTCTCTCAATGCTCGCGCCTGAGGGTCAACGCAATCTGCCGGGGAAACGTGGAACCCTGGGAGCCGTCATTGGCGGTATAATCGATGTGAATACCCCTGTCTTCCCGGATTGTGTATTCCCCGCTGAAAGTATCCGAGGCGGGAAGGAGCAGCGGCGCGGTATCAAGATAACCGATGTCGCAGAAGAAGGTTTCATCGTACACCGCGATGTTGACCTTGACCTCTCCCTGCCCGATGGGAAGCGTGTAGGGCACGAAGAAACGGTAATGTACCCGCCCCCCTTCCATGTAGGCGGTGAACGACTCGACGCTCGAGGGACGATACTGACCCTCGGCTGAACGGATGTAGAGGAAGTACCTGTAGTTCACCAGGTTCGAGAAGGCCCTGTCCTCAATAACGGCAACCTCGGAAGCGCTCAAGCGCTCGTTCTTGTCGCTGTCGAAATCCATCAGGATTCCGGCGGTAAAGACCTTGTCGAACCTCCAGGTAATCCAGAATCCCCTCAACCCTTCTCTGTCGTAGGCGGCTTCGATACGTGTGTCCATGAATACATGAGGATGGCCGAAAGCCCCCCACAAACCCGACGTCACAAGGACGACGGCTACAACCGCTTTTTTCAAATCCCCTCCTACACTAGCTTTCGGATCGTTCCGCCCGGCCCTTTAACTGCGGGTCCCGGGTTCA
>CAZPPB010000069.1:6632-18793 GCA_964588355.1 uncultured Spirochaetaceae bacterium
AGTCGGGGATTTCGACTGAAATCCCGTTCCTGCGAATCACCCCCCCGTACCAGCGGCCGCTTTCCTTGACCCTTCGCTCCTGGGTGAGGAAGTCCACGCGGGTAATTCCGAAGCGCTTGCTGAAGCCGAAGGCCAGCTCGAAGTTGTCCAGGAGCGACCATACGAAGTAGCCGCGGAGCTTCACCCCCTCCTGGATGGCATGCCAGGCGGCGGCGAAGTGGCGCTTCAGGTAGTCCACCCGTTCGGGATCTGCCACCGTACCGTCGGGACGGACTTCCTCGCCAATGGGAGTGCCGTTCCCGGTGATGTACATCTCCGGCTCCCCATACTCCCGGTGCACCCGTCGCAGCGCCCGGTACAGCCCCTCCGGGTTGACTTCCCACTGCTCGAGGTTGGCCGGAGGAACGAAATAGTAGCGGATGCTTTTCGTCTTGATGAAATCTCCATCTGCGTCGTGGGCGATGGTGCGCCGGGTGTAGTAGTTAACTCCGAGGAAGTCTATGGGCGCCGAGATCCTCTTCAGATCCTCAGCCTCCATCCTGGGAGTCCTGTCGGCGTACCACTCCAGCATATCCTCCGGGTAGGAACCTTTGAGCACCGGGTCCAGGAACCAGCGGTTGAAAGCTCCGTCGTGGCGTCGAGCCGCAGCCAGATCCTCTTCGCTTCGAGTGAAGGGCTCGACCCATTGCAGGCCGTGGATGATCCCGACTCTGGTCTTTCGCTCCCCATTGGCCCTCAGCACCGGCACAGCCCGACCGTGGGAGAGCAGGATGTGGTGCGCAGCCTGGAGCGCGGTTTTCAGATCTTTGAGCCCCGGAGCATGGTCCCCGTAAAGATGACCGACCAGGGCAGCGACAGAGGGTTCGTTGTGCGTGATCCAGTTGCGCACCCGGTCGCCGAGCCGGCGGGACACCGCATCGGCGTACACCTCGAAATCTGACGCGATGCCACGGTTCATCCACCCCCCTTCTTCCTGCAGCTTCTGGGGAAGATCCCAGTGGTAGAGGGTCGCAAAGGGCTCGATCCCCGCAGCCAGCAGGGCGTCCACCAGGCGTTCGTAGAAATCCAAACCCTTCGGGTTCATCGGCCCCTTGCCTGCGGGAAACACGCGGGGCCAGGAGATGGAGAATCGGTAGGCCTTCAGGCCCAGCTGCGACATCAGCCGGACATCCTCCTCCCAGCGGTGGTAGTGGTCGCAGGCCACATCGGCGTTACTGCCGTCGGCGATCTTTCCGGGGGTGTGGCTGAAACGGTCCCAGATCGACTCCCCCTTGCCGTCCCGGTTCCAGGCTCCTTCGATCTGGTGCGAGGAGGTCGCCGCTCCCCATACGAATCCTTTGGGAAAGCTCAAGGCTTTTTCCTGCATCACGGCCTCTCCAAAATGGTTCTGTCTCCAATGATAGAGTACTTGTCACACTAAGGGACAGTCAACGTGCTTACCTTGGCAGCAAGACGGCTCGAGTCAATTCGAATGTCCCTGAAGCTCTCCGTACAGGGAAAGCAGAAAGTCCCGGTTGTCCGCCTGAACGTAGCTCAACTCTCCCCCCATGCGGCTGAAGGTCTTCAGGTAGCGCACGTAGTAAGCCGGGCTGTCGGCGGGCGGTTCCCCGAGCTCTTGCCAATCCCAGCTCGATTCGGCCAGATCGACGACGATGATCGAGAAGTTCTCGATGCTCCGCCCCTCCTGAACGGCCAGATTCCGGGCCATGGACAGAGACTTCTCGAAGATCATGGGTGACATCACCGCCGAACCCAGAGAGATGTACACTCCCCCCTCCAGCTCCGAAATGGCCTGGGCAAAGGCCAGAAAATCACGCTCGGCCGTCCGGCCTACCGCAGCCCCCCGGTTCAGAGGATGGGTGTAGATGATATCGTGGCCGAACATCGGGTGAGCGGTTAGGGGCACTTTCAGACGAAAAGCTGCGGCCTGCAGGGAGTAGCGCTTGAAGGGATGCGGGACCCGCAGGAAGCCGGCCTGCAAATGGAACTGATCCACCCCCCACAGAAGGTCTGCCGCCGCTGCTGCCCGGTCGGGATCCCGGGCGGCATTTCCCGTGATGCGGAGGAGCTCATCCTTAGCCGGAATCTCCAGCCCTTCGTTGTGGACGAGGGACCCGACCGATTCCCCGTAACCGAGTCCTTCGTGGGCGCCCACCAGCAGGGCCAGGTTCAGGTACCGCCCCGTCTCTTCCCAGATTCCGAAAAGGCCCGCCCGCATATTCTCCCGTACGTCCTCGGAGCTCGCGCCCTGGTAGGCGAACTCCCAGTCGTGGATGATTCCGGCGCCGTTGGTGGCCAGGTGGGTCAGCCACCTCTCCTCGATCAGACGTATCAACAGTGGGGAGAGGCCGTTTTTTATGGTGTGGGCACCGAAAGCGAGAACCACCGGGCGATGGTGGCGGCGAGCCCTGCAGATCATGCTTGCTGCTCGTCGGGCCGCAGCCCGGACCTGTTTGTCCACCGAGCCGGGAGAAGCCGACGGTGAAACATGATCCTGCTCAATGAAGATCCGGTTCTTTCGGTCCTCCAGAGGCCGGAAACGCAGCCGGTTACGGTCAAACCGAGGAAAAGGCACCTGTCGTACCTCCTATGCCGGAAAGAGAAGCTCGAGCAGCTTCTCGGTCTGGGAAAAGTCAGGGATCAGCAAATCCGCACCGGCCTGAATAAGACGGCTCCGTTTGGCCGTATTCAACCCGCAGCGGCGCACCTCATCACTGGCCACCCCCACGGTCAATCCGTTTCGCTTACGGGTTTCCCTGATTTCCACAGGGCCGTCGCCGAAGGTCACCAGCCGTTCGCCCTGCCCCAAGCTGATGTCTGCCAGGATGCTTTCCAGGACCTTCCTCTTCGGCTCGTGCTCGATGTCCCCTACGGCACCGTAGATTCTCGTTTCGAACAGCTCGGCGTAGCCCAGGATTCCCGTTTCCCGCACCACGTCCTCCTGATCCGTGCCGCTGGCCAGATACAGCCTGACACCCCTCCCACGAAGTTCGTGCAGAAAGCAGACGGCCCCTACCACAGTAAAATCCGCCGGATCGAGCTCCCCCGTACGGATCTTTTCCAGGCGCTTGTCAACGCGCTCGAGCAACCGACGGTTGTAGATCTTCTTGTAGCCGTGCTCATCCAGAATCTTATCTTCCGGGACGTAGCCGAACTCCCGGACCATCTTTGCCAGTCCCGCCATCTGCGCAAGGGTCTGGATACCCGTGGTCTTGTCGATATAGTCCCTGACTTGCTCAGCGACTTTCTGATAGACCGCCTCGTCAAACTCCCGCCATCCCTCACCGAGGATCGATCTGATCATCACCGGTTCCATCACTTCTTCCCAGCCCTGGCGGAGCGTCGAGATCGTCCCGTCGTTGTCGAAAACGGCGTGGGTGATTCTCCGCTCCCCGGCCGGTTCGCTCACTATCTCGATCTCGCTGCCGCGATAGAATCGCGCCTTTTCAGGCTGGGCGGCCAGCTCGGGATGGTACCTGTAGCTGGCCTCCCGGGCCATCGCAAGAATCTCATCCGGGGAGGCGGTGCCGGTGACAAAGAGCTTGCGCACCGTCACTCCGGCCACCAACACGGCAAACTCCGCCGCTTCCCGCAGGTTCCTTCCAGCGGCCAGGGCGGCTGCAGACCCGGCCAGGAAACTGTCCCCGGCTCCCACCGTGTCGGTTCGGGACAGAAGAAGAAGTCCGGGAACCTCGTGACAACCCCCGGCTTCGAAGACCATGCAGCCCCGCTCACCGAGAGTCATGAACAGCGGTTTCTCCCAGCGTCTGAACAAGGTTGTGCCGTACTCCCGTGCCTGCTCCAGAGTGACTGTTTCCTCGAGGGAAAACTCTCTCCCGCAGAGGACAGCCGCCTCCCGTTCATTGATCTTCCGTATGCAAGGATTGAACTCGCTGCCGTATTTACGGCTGTCTACGACCGAAAGACAGTCGGAGTGCTCTTCCAGCAGGTCGATCAACCGCCTGCGGAAGCTGTCGCTGTGAATCCCGCGCAGAGCCTGCTGGTTCACGACCAGAATATCAAGTTCCGGCAACCATCTGCGAAGCTCGGTCAGAAGGCGCTCTGCCGTTTGAGTTTCAAGGCGGTTGAAGTTGCCGAAATCCAGGCGGGGCTGCTCTTCCTCGCCGACGAGGATCTTGGTAAACACATGAGTGTCCCAGTCGACCCTCTGCTCCAGCAGCTGCGAATCTAGAATGCCCGCCTCGCCCATGATCCGCCGCATCTGCCATCCGAACGGATCATCTCCGGTCACCCCGAAACATCGGACTGTGCCGACGCCCATGGACTTGAGGTTGGCCGCAACATTGCTCGCCCCGCCGAGGGAGTAGCGCTGTACGCTGATCGGCCGTGTGGCCAGGCCCGTTTCGAGGGACGTCTCGGAAGCCGACATATCCACGCAGAAGTAGGCATCCAGGCAGAAATCGCCGACTATACCGATGTGGAGGTCCGGAAACCTGGAAAGCAGCCCCTCGCAGGTCGCGATGGATAGTGGCATCGATTGTGCCTTATCCGCCAAACAGCTCGGCCTCGAGGGCTGCGCAGAGGGCGTGGTAGACGGCCATGTGAAGCTCCTGGATTCGGGCGGTCTCGCTGCCGGGAACACTGATGGCGATCTCAGCCAGTTCTTTCAGGGTGCCGCCTTCCCCGCTCAGGGCGATCGTCCTCATATCCAGCGCCCGGGCCACTTTAACGGCGTTGATCACATTTGCGGCGTTGCCGGAAGTACTGATTCCGATCAGCGCGTCCCCCGGCCTGGCGTAGCCGAAAACCTGTTGGGCGAACACCATGTCCGCCGACACATCGTTGGTGATCGCGGTGCACAGAGAAATCTGGCTGACCAGGGAAATAGCGGGCAGAGCTCCCTGGAGGCGCCGGGCTATCTTCTCCCCGTCACTCCCGTAGAGCTTTCGCAGTCTGCCGATTTCGGTTTCCGGTAGAGGCCTGGGCTTGAGGAATCCCTTCATCAGCTCCCCGACGATGTGCTCGGAATCTGCTGCGCTGCCGCCGTTGCCGCAGATCAGCAATTTCCCGCTTTGCCGGTAACAATCCCGCAGTACCGCAAAGGTTTCTTCCATCTGGTCTCGGCACGGTCTCAGCTCGGGATGTCGTTTCAGAGTCTGCTCAAAAATATTCTGAACTTTCTTTTCCATGTCACCCCTCCACATTGACCCCTCCACCGCTCGGGATTTGACTTTCAGGCAGGTTGGGTTCCCTCTTTCAGCATAGCGGCGATCGACCCCTTCGTGATCTCCCCTTCCATGGGACCGAAAGCCATCGCGTTGAGGGCTCCTGCGGCGGCGGCCAGCCGTGCCGATTCGAACGATGACCGTCCTTCAAGCTGACCGCAGATAAATCCCGCATCGAAGCAGTCCCCCGCTCCGGTGGGATCGACCTCCCTGATCGTGAACGCAGGTATCGCTACCTCCTGTTCCGGCGTGTAGACCGAACATCCTCGGCTTCCCCGTTTGAGCACGATCATTTCGAGGGGATAACGGTCAAAAAGAGTCTGGACCGCCGACCTCTCGTCCGTGCAGCCGCTGAGCAGCCGCAGCTCGTTCTCTCCGGGAAAGAGTATCGAGCAGTGTCTCAGAATCGGGCCGGCGATCGCTGCGAAGGTTCGTCCGGCCAGAAGCTCGACACGGATGTTGGGATCGAATGTGATCCGGGCTCCCTCCGAAGCGAAAAGCTCGACTGTCTGGAACACACGGTGCCGGAACTCTTCATTCGCCATAAGAGAGCAGCCCATTACGTGAAAGAACCTGCAGCCTGTGCCCCGGATCTTCTCCACGGCGGGGGTTTGCGCCATCACCGCAGGGGTTCCGTCCCAATGATAGATAAAACGGCGGGATCCGTCTTCGAAGTAAGTGACAAAGGCTACCCCCGTGGATTTGTTGGCAATCACTTCGACAAAGTCGGTGCACACACCGTCTGTTCGAAAACGGTCGAGCACACAGCGGCCGAAATCATCCTCCCCGACTCCGCTGATGACGGCGGCGGAATGACCCAGCCTGGCAACCGTGTCGATAAAGATTCCCGTGGCTCCGCTGGGAAAGGGGCCCCGAAACTCCCCGATTTCGTGCAGCGTCATTCCGGCATGGGGCCGCATGATCTCGACCAGCAGTTCTCCCATGGTCCATACTTCACTCATATACGCGCTCCCTCGTGTGTTCCCCGATCAGGATCCATAAAACTCTGCCCGGGTCCTGCGCCGCGGCCTGCGGCTGCAGCCGCGTGGGTCATTGGATGGTGGAGACGGGGGTCAGCGTGGACAAGGGACCCTCCAGCCGGAGGTCGTTGCCCATCTCGCTTCCGGCGTCCACTCGTTCAGCGAGTGTCGACACAGCGCGGCTGGACGGACAGCGTCCAGGAGACGCCGATGCGGGCAGCTCACCGCGGCTGAGTTTTACGCTCCACTTCCTCTGAGCCGGTGATCAGCCCGACCACTTCATCCGGGTTGGTGTCCTTGGTGATGCGCTCCGCCACCTTCTTTCCCCGTCGCATGATCACGAGACGATCGGTCACCGAAAAGATGTCGTAGAGCTGATGGCTGATGATGATGATCGGAATGTCCTGTGAACTCAGCAGCCGCACCAGGTCCAGGACCTTGCGCTGCTCCTGAACGCCGAGCGCTGCGGTAGGCTCATCCATGATCAAAAGCTTGGCGTTCCAGTAAATCGAACGGCCGATGGCCACAGCCTGCCGCTGTCCGCCGGACAGCAGCTTGATCTGGTTGTGCATCGACGGGATTTCGATCTCCAGACGTTCCAGGACCTTTATTGACTCCTCCCGCATGGAATCATGGTCCAGGACCTTGATCAAGCCCAGGAAGCGCTTTGTCATCTCACGGCCCAGGAAGATATTGGAGTAGGCGTCGAGGTTCTCCGCAAGAGCCAGATCCTGATACAGAGTCTCGATACCGAGCTCCAAAGCATCCATGGGGATGCTCATCTTTACCTCTTTTCCCTGAAAGAAGATCTGGCCGCCATCGGGATGATGGACACCGGAGACCATTTTGATCAACGTGGACTTCCCCGCCCCATTGTCTCCCAGCAGACCCACGACCTCGCCGGGGTACACCTGCAAATCCACGTGATCCACGGCCACGAGCCCTCCGAAACGTTTGGTAAGGCTGCGTACTTCCAGCATCGCCTGCTCCATTCATTACCTCCTTCCGACCAGCTCGGGGAAGAACTGATCGATCAACACGGCGATGACCAGGATCCCGCCGATAACGATGTAGCGATTGTGGTATGGGATACTCAGGTTGACCATCCCGGTTTCCAGAGTGGCAATGATCAACGCACCGATAATCGTGCCTTTTACCGCCCCGGTCCCGCCGTACAGGCTGGCGCCGCCGATCACCACGGCTACTACCGCGTCCAGCATCCGCGCGCTGCCGGCATCGGCCCGGCCGGTCACGTATTTGAGGACGTAGAGCACCCCCGACAGAGAGGCGAAGAACGAGGAGATCATGTAGATACGGGTCAGATGGGACGTAACATTGATGCCGGAACGCAGGGCGGCGTCGACATTGCCGCCGATGGCATAGGTGTGCCGCCCGAAGCGGGTACGCCGCAACACGAAGGAGAAGATCCCGACGAAAATAAAGGCGATCACCACGATGATGGGGATGATCGCGAGCATCGAGCGCATCTCCAGACGGGTGATGTTCTGCGGACGGATGAGAAAAGTAACCATTTTCCGCGGCACAATATACAAAAGATATTCATTTCCGATCACCCCGGCCGCCGAAGGCAGACCCGAGATCGGGGTGTTTTTCGAGATGATCTCGGAGATGCCGTAGGCGATGCCGTACATGCCGAAAGTGGCTAAAAAGGGAGGCACTTTTAGTCGGGCGACCAGGGTGCCGTTCACCAGCCCGGGTATCAGGCCGATCAGCAGACAGATCACGGCGGCCAGCGGGATGGAGGCGCCCTGCGGCAGGCCCGCCGCCTGGAGGAGGACCATGAACTTGGCGCATGTCACCGCGCCGAAGCCCATGACAAAACCCACAGACAGATCGATCCCGCCGGTGATAATGACGAAGGTTTCCCCCATGCCGAGGAGCAACACAACGGTGCAGGCCACAAAGATGTTCTGCAGATTCTCCAGGGACAGGAAGCGGGTGCCAAGTACACTGAACAGTACTACTTCCAGCAGCAGGAACAGCAGTGCCCAGTTTTGGCCCAGCCAGAGCCCAAACCGGCCGGCACTTCTCACGCTTCCTCCTGCCTGCGCATCAGTCACTGATGGTCCTCCTCTCCGGGGTGATTTGATCGATCACCACCGCAGCGATCAGGATCAATCCCGTGGCGATGTATCTATAAAAGGAAGGAATGCCAGTTATATTCAATCCCGTTTCCAGGGTCATCAGGATCAGGATACCGATAACCGTGCCGCCGATCGTACCTTTGCCGCCCATGAGACTGGCACCCCCGATCACCACCGCGGCGATGGCAAACAACTCGTAGGAAGAGCTCATGGTGGTAAAGTTGCCGATCCCGGCCCGGAACACGTAGAGCACCCCGGCCACGGCGGCGAACATCGAGGAGATGATGTAGATACGCACCAGGTGGCCCGGAACATCGATCCCGGCCCGGATGGCCGCATCCTTGCCCCCGCCGATTGCGTAGGTGTGCCGGCCGAACCTGGTCCGGCCCAGGATGAAGGTGAACACGATCAGGATGACCACCGTCACGAATACCGTGGCCGGCAGGATGCCGATCAGCGCCCGCAGATCGTCGGCGTTGAGGTTCTGGGGTCTGTGAAAGAAGGCAAAGCTCTTGCCTGGGATCAAATATGCCAGAAAGCTGTTGCCGATAACCCTGGCCTGCGGGGGCAGAAAATAAATGGGGAATCCCTCGCACAGACTTAAGGCCACCCCGTTGGCCATCCCGTAGGTGCCCAAAGTGGCGATGAAGGGGGGCACGCGAAGGCGGGCCACCAGCAAGCCGTTGATGAGTCCCGGGATGACCCCTAGAGCCAATCCCACCAGGGCACCGATGAGCATGCTGAACGCCTGCGGATGGCCGGCGGCGTGAAGATTACGCATGACGATCGACGCGCAAACGTTGACAAAGCCCATTACGAAACCAACCGATAGATCGATTCCCCCGGTGATGATGACAAAGGTCTCCCCTGCGGCCAGCAGGACATAGAGGGTGGAGTAGTAGAGGATGTTTGTGAAGTTTTTAAATGCGAAAAAGTGCGGCGCCCACAAGCTGAACACGACCAGCATGAGAACCAGAAAGAATGCTGACCAGCGTTCCCCGACGAACAGGAGAACCCTCTTTGCCGATCTATTTCGCCATTCTTGCCAGAGCAAGCGCCGTACCCTTTCCCCGCAGTGTACAGCCCACGGAGTTATTAAAAAATGGTGCAGGCAGCGCACCGGCTGCCTGCACCGGGATTAACCATCGATACAGATACTACTGGTAGATATACTGCTGGGCGTCCGGGTCGTCTACGTTGTCCTGATCAAAGATGAAGAACCCCGGCACTATTTTCTTGGGCACCTCTGCACCCTCGGTGAGGTACTTGTACCCCCATTCCACCGCCAGGTAGCCGATCTCAAAGGGTTTCTGGGCCAGGGAGAAGTCGATCTGGCCCTCTTTGAGAGCGTTGATCTGATCCATGCCGGCATCCCAGGAGGCAACCTTGACCGCCCCGGTCAGCCCGGCGTTCACCACGGCCCGGTAGGCGCCCTGGGCGCTGAACAGGTTGGTGCCGAAGACCCCTTTCAGGTCCGGATTGGCCTGCAGCACCGCCGCGGTCTGGGATTGAGCCTTCTCCTGAACGTCCAGGTTGTAGTCGATCCCCACAACTTCAATTTTGGGGAACTCCTTCATGGCTCTCAGAAACCCGTCGCGCCGGCCGCTGACACTCGATACGTCCGGATTGGTGGTGTTAATGTAGACCTTGCCTTCCTTGCCGATCATCTCCGCCAGGCGTTTTCCTACCTCGTATCCGCCCAACTCGTTGTCCGTGCCTATGTAGGCCAGGGGAAACGAATAGTTGCTCGCCTTGGAGTAATCCCCATCACCGAGATAGGTGTCGGTGGTGATCATGGGGATGCCCTTGTCGTGGATCTTTTTCAAAGGAGCAATCAGAGCCTCGGTTGAGGTGGGAACCACGATGAGAAAATCGAAACCGCCCCGGGCCACCATTGCCTCCAGGATCGGTACCTGGTACTCCGGGCCCCATGCCTTGGGATACTCAGCGGTCATGAGTTTGACACCGAGCTCGTCCGCCTTGGCCTGAGCTCCTTTTTCGATCATGAACATGAACGGATCGGCGATTCCGGACATGTAGGCGAAGGTCAGCTCCTGCGGCTCCTCGACACCCGGCCTGGCGAAGCCGGCTATCGCGACGCTCAGAACAAGGATTAACACGAGACCAAACGTCTTTTTCATTTGATCCTCCTTATTATAGATTTAAATTTCATGTTATCACCTGCATCCGGCCGCTGTCAAGATACGGGCAGATGCGGGGCAGGGCAAACGCATTTAGGCTTGAAAAAGGACTTTTTCAAGGTAACTCTCATCCCAACCAGCCAATAGCCGTTTCCCAGCAATACTGCGTTTACAGGTCTTTTCCTGTTTGAGAAGATTGAGGGTGATCCGTCGGAGCATCGCGAAGTTCTCCGCCGAATGGTCTTTACGTTTTCGACATTCATCTTCCCGGAACGCAATATCCAATACCCAGTGAAGGCTATTCTCTATCCCCCAGTGGCTTCGTATCACCTCACCTATCGTCTCAGCCTGGGGTGCTAAGCTTGAGATATACAACAAGGTTTCTTCCGATTGGCTTTCCCCGATCACCCTCTGGGTTTTCATCATGCAAATGCTTTGCAGGTTCATCCACTGATCCTTCATCGAAAGCCAATCGATGTCATCGGTGACCCAACATTCACGGATCTCAATCCGCCCATGATCTTTGTCCACTGTTTTGTGATAATCAAAGGTCGCAATAGAAAAATCCTGCTCCACGGCATCCTGAAAATACAAATCAATATCCTCGTTCAGGGTTGCTTGATTGCCCTTCAAGGCCAATACATACTCACCACCCCCCTCACAGATGCTCTGGGCAATCTCTTTTTGTGTGCCCATGGCATCAATCGTCACAATACAGCCGTGTAATTCCAGCAGTTCCAGCAACTGAGGGATCGCTGTGATCTCATTGGATTTCTCATCCGTTTTCACTTGCCCTAGGGTAAGACCCGCCTTGTTCGCCCAGGCGCTGATCATGTGAATGTCACACTTGCCTTCCCCGTGGGAACGACGAAGCGTTTTCCCGTCGATATTGATAATCTCCTGCTCATGGTGTGGATTGATGGACCGAATCCAGGACAGAAAGCAGCGGTTGAACTGCTCAGGATCCAACAGTGCAAATACCCTCGCCAAAGTATCATGAGATGGGATCCCATGAGGCAGCTCCAAATACCTTCGAAACCAGCTTTCCTTGGCTCGGCCGAAGGTTTCGATATCGTCCCATTTCTCAGCCCCGCAAATGGATGCGCACAGTACGATGGTGATGATATCGATTAGCTTATGTCGTTTATTGTCTTCCCGTGGATCGGTTAACTCGCTAAAATGATCGAGAATGTTCTTTGAGTTCATCGTCCCTCCCAGAGTATCGTTCTGGGAGGATTTTCTCACTAGGGCAAACCATCTGTCTAGTACTAGACATAAGTTTGCTAGTTATTTATTTACCACCATATGCGTCTGCCCTGAGATGCGGGGTGGGAACGCGGAAACCGGTTTTCGTGAGAGCAGTGACGGGGGCAACGGAAAAGTCCATTCCCATAACCCAGGGCGCGAAACCTGCCAACATTGTTGAGGTTCTTGCAGGTGCTGTGTGGGGCCAGCCGGCCCCGTGCGTTTCCGCGGAAACGTCCTGGCCATCCCGGGCCGACGGGATGGTGAAGCTCGCCGAGTCGTTCCTGGCCGACCATCACGTGAGCGGAAGCGCCGGAGAGCGCTTCCAGGTCATGGTGCATCTGGACCAGGACGCGCTGGACCCCGACGACGCCTGGTCTGGCACCCTGGAGGACGGGACGCACGTTTCCGCGGAAACGCTGCGCAGGGTGGCCTGCGATTGCGGCCTTGTCGCCGTGGGCCACGACGGCCAGACTCTGAACATCGGCCGGCGTGCCCGCAGCA
>CAZPPB010000070.1:0-18448 GCA_964588355.1 uncultured Spirochaetaceae bacterium
CGACTCCGCACTCGCGTGGGATTTGGTTCCTCTGCGTGATTTCATTCACAACTATTCCCTGACACACGGTATTGAGACTGTCTCTGTGTATGAAAGCTTCAGTGACGTGTTTAAGAGAGTGCTGTACCTGGGCAACTCCACAAATGTTCCATATACAATTGAAAAAGATATAGACGAAGATAAACTGCGTAATCTATTTTACGATCAGTTCCTGAATTGCTTATATGTCAATTTCCTTAGACCCGTCTATTCCGATGATAAAATTACAGGACTCATATTGTTTCAGAGAGCTTTCGACAACAACTATTTCTACAACTTCACGTTAAAGCATGATGTCGAACTGGCGGTGGTTGTTGACGGGAAAATCGTATACAGCTCCTCCAACGGCCACCATAGGGAGAGTGTCGAGAGCCTGATAGAGAGCGGCGCTGAGCGCTCGTATTTCCGATCGAAAGATGCCGTTTTCAACACAGTCATGCATCCTGTCGATTTCGGCAGGAATTACAGCGGTGCAATCGTAACGATTTCCAAGGGTAATTCCATCTTCCACAGCGGGGGTTCACACATAGTCAGACTCTCCATAATCGGCATTGCAGCAATCGCAATAGCTGTGTTTCTGTTCTATTTTTGGGGCCTGGAACTGATAAAAACAATTCAATCCCTGTTTGTTGGGACAAATGAGGTGTCCCAGGGCAATTTCGAGTATCAGCTATCTGTGAACAGAAAGGACGAGTTGGGGATGCTCGCTCATAATTTCAACCAGATGGTCTGTACCATCAGGGCTGACAAGCACAATCTTGAGCAGAAGAACAAAGAGCTGCAGTTGATGAATTATTACATCGACGCGGTTTTTCAGAGCCTGGAGGTGAATACCATCGTAATAGACCGGGACTACAGTCCAGTGCTTGTGAATCAAAATGCAAAAAACAAATTGAATCTGCAATCAAATCGTGATTTGAAAGACATTTTTGGTTTTTCTTTCTTTGGCAATAATGCTTCTTTTTTCAGACAGATCATAGATGAGGTTTTTCGAACTGGAGAGTACAGGAATATTCAGGAAATAAAGATTGACGATGCTTTCTTTACAGTGGATCTGTTTCCTATCGAGGACACGGGTGAAGGTGTTTCGGGCGTCATTATAATTATAATCAATATCACGGACAGAGAGATCATGAAACAAGAACTGCTGAAATCACAGAAGATCGCGGCAATCGGACAGGTTTCAGCTTCTTTGGCGCATGAGCTGAATAACCCTATCGGTGTAATACTGAATCATGTGGAGCTCCTTCAGTCCAAAAAACTCACCGAAGAGGAGGAAGATACTTTCCTCGACAGAATTCACTCGGAAATTGTGAGAGTCAATAGACTTATAGAAAACCTGCTGCAGTTCTCGCGAAACGAGATGATGGAGGCGAAAAACACGGATGTACATGAGCTGATCCTGCAGGTTTTTGAAATTTTCTCTCCTATCTGCAAGAAGAATGGAATTTCATGTGAGATTACCAACAATGCCGACACCTGCATCATTCGCGGCAATGCCACCTTGTTGAAACAACTATTTTTGAATCTGGTAAAAAATGCGATAGAATCAATCCAACATGATCACGGAAATCTCAACGTAACCTTGAGCAACAAGAACCAAACTTTGCTTGTCGACATTTCCGATAATGGAAAAGGTATGAAACCGTCGATGGTTCAAAAGATATTTGATCCGTTTTTTACCAGCAAGGCCCACCCAAATATCGGTCTAGGACTTTCATTGTGCAAAGAAATCGTGGAAAAGCATCGGGGAACTATCGATATTGTCAGCTCGGAGGATAATGGAACCAAGATAACCATAACGCTCCCCCTTGGAGAAAGCCTATGAATAAAGACGAGTTCAAGATACTGGTTGTCGACGATGAAGAGGGAATGCGGGAAGGACTGGAAAAAGCGCTGCTTCTAGAGGGTTTTTTTGTTCAAACTGCGGCGAAGGCGGCGGAAGCCCTTCAGAAATTGGGGAATGGCTGTTTTGATCTTGCTTTCATAGACTACAAGCTTCCGGATTTGGACGGAATAGAAATAATTAAGCGATGTGAAACGGAACTGTTGAACATAGTGATCATCACCGCATTTGCCAGTATCGAGAACGCAATTACTGCAATGAAGCTGGGTGCATCTGACTATTTGATAAAGCCCTTCACAAATCAGGAAATCATAGAGATAGCCTGTAAATATTACAAACAAAAGAGCATGGTGGGGAAGGAAAACCACGGCCATAGAACAGACAACTTTATTTATGTCAGCGAAACGATGAAGTCGGTTGTGGATAATTCAAAATTGATAGCCGGCAGCCCGATACCTGTTTTAATCGAGGGAGAGAGCGGCACCGGAAAAGAAATGATCGCGAAATTCATCTACAGAGAGGGAGGCTTCGAAGGAAAGCCATTTGTCGGTATTAATTGTGCAGCCATACCTTCGGAGCTTCTCGAAAGTGAGTTGTTTGGATACGAGAAAGGAGCTTTTTCCGGCGCCCATCAAACCAAGATCGGAAAGTTCGAATCAGCCGGAGATGGCATGGTCTTCCTGGATGAGATTGGCGATATGAGTATTGAGCTTCAGGCGAAATTGCTCAGAGTCCTGGAAGAAAAATCGTTCGAAAGAATCGGAGGATTGAAGACCATACCCTTTCAGGCCAGAGTGATTTCATCTACAAATATCGATTTGCGCGACCATATTCAAAAAGGGAGCTTTCGATCGGATCTGTACTTCCGGCTGAAGGGAATTCAATTACATATACCTGCGTTGCGAGAAAGAGACAAGGACATTGAAGTACTCGCCCACTACTTCCTCGACCACTATCGAATCAAGTATCAAAAAGAAGCCTTGGAACTTTCCGCTGAAGCGCTTCGAAAGCTGAAAAGACATTCATGGCCCGGCAATGTAAGGGAGCTCAAGCACGTCGTCGAATCGGCTGTTCTGTTGGCAGGATCCAAGAAAAAAATACTATCTGAAGATTTGCCTATCGAATCAGGGATTGATTCAAACAGCATAAATATTCATGAGCTCGAAAGAGCAAGCATCATGAATGCCCTCGTGGAAAATCATTTCAACCGTTCGTTGGCCGCCAAATCTCTACAGATTAGCAGAAAAACTCTTTACTCAAAAATGAAGAGATATTCGATCGAGTTTTGAGCGATGTCAAGACCTGCAATCCGAGCCGGGGATGCATGATGACTGATTTACGGATGTTGATAATCACAGAATAGAAAGCACAACGGGAGGAAAGAGATCCATGGGAAGGATTCACCGGTTTCAGGGCAAGGACGACAGCTGGGCCTGGGAGGGGGTTCCCGCCAAAGACTACGGCCCGGCACGTCCCGGCGTGACAGTCCAGAGGTTTATCAGCCGGCAGGATAACTCGAACAATATGGAGATCCGCTACTTCGAAATCCAGCCGGAGGCATGCAGCAACTTCGAAAAGCACAACTACGAGCATGCCGTCCTGGTCCTCCGGGGAAGAGGCACTGTGCAGCTGGGAGAGGAGGTTCATGAGATCGGCAGGGGAGACGCCATCTTCGTTGAAAGCGATGATGTTCATCGCTTCGTTGCAGGACCCGGTGGGCCTCTCGGATTTATATGTGCCGTCCTCGACAAGGAACTACGCTTTTCGGTTCACGGGGAGCAGGACTTGGTGATGTTTGATGATGATACCGGGCAAGTGCGCTCCAGAGAGCACTGGAAGAACTACGCCGAACAGGTGAAATGATTCTTGGTCAGGCATAATACGCGTGTCCTGAACCGGATTGATACCTTCCTGAAGATTGAAAAGGCTGTTATTGGAGCGTTTCCCAATCGATTTTACGGGCTCAGTCCCCAATAGTCGGTGTATTTTCAGCGGCCCGTGCGCTTGAGTATCACTCGCTCCCGCTCCTTTCTGAAGACCTGCTCCATTAGGGCATTGAAACCATCCAGTTCTTCCGCGTCGAATGATGTGATCGGCACATACAGGTTTCGCTCGCAGGTGAGTTTTCCGTCTTCCTCCTTGTATCGATAGCTGACAGCAATATCCTTGAATTTAAATTCCGCGTTGTCTGGAATACTGTACAGCTCAAAGCCTGACGGAATGTTCACAACCGTTACCCGTCTGGTGGGAGAGGTCAGTTCGAAATAATCGATGTTGATGGTGCTTACTCTATTTTTAGTCGATCCTATGCTCAAGAGCTCGGGTGCCAGTTTTACAAACCAGGGTATTTCCAGAGAAACCAAGCCGTTACCAACCGGGACGAACGCGTTGGGCATCGTTGCGGTGAAATCGATCATCGGGGAAGACTGAAGTGTTGTTATATTTGAGGCCTCCATAGTGGACAACTTGAAGCCGGGAACACCCTCCCGTAGCAACAATCCGAAGGCCATCCTCCGGTACTCGGGGTGTTCGAAAGCAGCACGGACCGCAAGTAGCTTGCATGATAGCCGCTGTAAATACCGCTGCCCCGAATGGAGCCTTGCTCGGAGGTCGGACGGAAGTCGACTAGATAGTACGTCTCCTGTGGAGGCGTTCGTAGAGGCGCTTGTCGAAGATCAGCAGGTAGCCCCGCATCTTCGGGAACGATCGGCAGATAGAAGGATCCGATCATTGATGGAGGCAACTCAGGGTAGTTGTAATATTGCATGGTCGGATCGAGTATTATGAGTTCCTCACCATCAGGTATGACGATTACGGTATGACTGAATCGAGTTGACGGAAGATAAAAATTGTTACCAGTGTATCCCGGTGTACTCAAGGCAATATAGGAGCCGATATCGGCAGCTTTCAACAGCGTCATGAGCAGGATGCACTGATCCTTGCAATCGCCGTAGCCGTCCGCCAAAACCGATTCGGCTTCCTGGGGAACGTAGGCACTGCGCATGAAGTTGAGGTCTTCATATTCGATTTCACGAGCAACGAAATCATAGATTAATCCGATCTTCTCCTCTCTGCTCGGGTTTCCGGTGACCAGCTGTTCCAATTTGTTGCGGATCTCTGGTGTGACGATGCATTGGCCCTCGGACATTTCTCTGTACCATTCCACGACACGGCTCCAACTTTTGATAGAAGAGAAATCAATCCAAGTCAGCACGTCTTTCCGGTCGGACATCCAGCCCTCATATCTGACCGGCTCCATATTTTTCACAGTTATAGATGACTCCATCATTAGATAGTACTCTCAACCCTCAATAAAACTCGTTTTTAAAAAATCAACTCCATCCTGGTAGGTTTCGACTTCATTTATAAAACCGATCAGGCCGAGAAGATCGAAAACCTCTCGAACAGTTTTTGCCATTCCAAAAACAGCAAGATTCCCTCCGCGATTCTTTAATTCCGTCAAAAACCGGATAGTCTCTCCTACGGGCATTGAACTCATATAGGTGCATTTTCTCATATCCAAAACCACTCTAATCAGACAGGAATCAAGTAATTTCCGGAAATGGCGGGCCAGATACTGACTGTTGTAAGTATCGCCGTAGCCGATCAGCTTCAAACACACTCCTTGGGGTATCTCCTCAATTCTGCTGAGGCCAAACTTGATAGTACTGTTTATTCCTTCATCAAAATGAGACAACGTCTCTTTGATGGTGTTGTTGAGCTTGTTTTGCCTGCGAATCGTCTCTACCTTGTTCATCTCTCTCCTCCTGATCCCGGATTATCTCTGTATCACGATGCCCTCGGCGTCGTGCAGTGGTTTTTCCTGTTTCTATAATTCCTCCAATTCGGCCCACTCCTTCGATTCCAACTCGGTGATTCTCTGCTCTTTCTTTCTCAAGGCATCCAAAAGCATTTCCTGCTCATGGTAGAGGCCATTCAAGATTTCACTGAACGAAGTGGTGAAACAGCGGACCAGTTCGTTGTTCGGCCAGGTAACATGCTGCTCGATCATCCCCATGAAGTTCTGGAGGATCGTATCCGCCTGCTCATACTCAGATTTGAAAACCTCATTCATTATTCTGCTCCTTCTTTAAACCGTGTGATCAACCGAGTGAAACCTGACCGGTTTGGCCTATGACCAGGATCGATTTGCACTCGGAGCAGCGAAACCGCCCCGCTTTCGAAGCCCTGAGTTTCTTCGCACAAATCGGGCAGGCAAAGATCTTCGGAAAAGGCCCTTCGACACCCTGCCTGCTCTGGATTTTCAACATTTCGACGGCCTCTTCTATGGATTTCTCGATGTTGAAGAAGCTGGTAAAACCGAGCAGTTGGAAGACCTCGAAGACCCTTGGGATCATCCCTACCAGCACGAGGTCTCCACCCCGCGGCCTCACAGCTTTGAGAAAACCCGTGAAAGCTCCGATCCCGGTGCTGGAAATGTAGGTGATGCCCGAGAAATCGAATATCAACCGGCAGTAGCCGGCTTGAACAGCCTTCTGCATCTGTTTCTCAAAGTGAGGCGTGTTGTAAGTGTCGATATAGCCCTTCATGGTCACAACGACACACTCGGGGACCGAACCGACCTTCTGGAACTTGAGTTCGAGATACTCGATCTGCTCGTCGGTCAGCTCTACAGTAGTATTTTCCGCTGTCATCGTCATTCCTTTCTAAAGCACTAAAAATACGCAAATGCGTAATATATACTCTTTATAGTAAATATATAGACCATAAATTCATATTTGTCAATCGTATTCAGAAAAAAAACTAAAAAAATTGATACATTGGCCTTCTTTTGTTATACTGAAGAGCTATGGAGCCTTTCTACAAGCGTGTGCATGTCCGGCTGGTCGAGCTCGACAGAAAGCGGCCTTGGTTGCTCAAAAAGAGCGGGATCAAGCCCAGTACGTGGAACTCATGGGAGAAGTTCGGGAGAATTCCTCCGGCGGACCGGGCTTTGCTGATAGCAGATACTTTAGGGGTGTCTCTGGAGTTTCTCGTGGATGGAAGAGAGACGCCCTTCGATTTCAGAAAAGAGAATCCGCTGATTTCCGAAATAACACGTCTCCTGTTGGAGCTGAGTGAAGACCAGCTTCGCAGGGTCCTCGCCGTTGTTGAGTCGATCTACACACACGAGCCGGAGGAAATCGCCGAGCGGATGGAGAAGCTCACCGATCTGCTTACAAAACTGGGAAGGCGCATCGAAGACAGCAAAATGACAAAAAAGGGCAAGGAGAAGAGCAAGGACCTGCTGAACCGGATTGTCCTCAATGTATATGAGCAGAAAGTAGAAGTGAAAGACGAGTGGGCCAGCCTGGAGACCGTGGAATAAGCCGCAGGTCACCTTCGAACACTCCTATCGGGCCCCGAAATATCCCGCTTTTTCGAGATAAAGTAGGATTCGCTGCCCCGCTTCATCCGGGGACATGTCCGTCGTGTCGAGGACAAGCTCCGCGTCTGATGGAACCTCGTAAGGATCTGAAATTCCCGTGAACTTTTGAATAGTTCCGGCCCTGGCCCTGGCATAAAGGCCCTTGCGATCCCGCTGCTCGCATACCTCCAGGGGGGTGGAAACGTGGACCAGCACGAAACCGCCTACCGACGTAATCATCTCCCGGGCTTCACGCCGGACAGCGTCGTAGGGGGCGATAGGGGCGCAGATTGCGATGCCGCCGTTTTTTGTGATTTCCGAGGCCACGAAGCCGATCCTGCGGATATTGATGTCCCGATGCTCTTTGGAGAATCCCAGCTCGGAGGAGAGGTTCTTCCGGACTATATCTCCATCAAGGAGGGTCACCGGTCTGCCTCCAACCTCGAGAAACCGCGACAGCAGAACCTTGGCGATCGTTGACTTGCCGGCCCCTGAAAGCCCGGTGAAGAATACAGTGAAGCCGTGCTTGTGTTTTGGGGGGTGGGTCTTGCGAAGCGTGTCAGCGACCTCGGGGAAGGTGAACCAGGGCGGGATCTCCGCTCCGTCCATCAGCCGCCGGCGCAGCTCGGTGCCTGAGATGCTCAGTACCGTTTTTCCCTCAGGTACATCGTCAACCGGAAGGAAACGGTCCAACTCGGCTACGTAAACCATGTTGGAGAAGGGCACCATGCCGATACCGAGCTCGGCCTCGTGGTCGATGTAAAGCTTCTGGGCTGCATATTCTCCGTAGAAAGGACTCCCTTTGCTGTCCGTCCCGGGGCCGGCGTGGTCGCGGCCCACGATGAAGTGCGTGCAGCCGTAGTTCTTCCGAATGATTGCGTGCAGCAGCGCTTCTCTTGGTCCAGCCATGCGCATGGCCAGCGGCAGAACAGACAGCTGTACCGTCCCCGCCGGATAGTGAGGAAGGATTTCCTGATAGCAGCGCACGCGGGTGTAGTGATCCAGGTCGCCAGGTTTGGTCTTGCCCACAACCGGGTGGATGAGCAGGTTGGCCTCCAGCTGCTTGGCCGCCCGGAGGGTGAGCTCGAAGTGAGCCCGGTGCATGGGGTTACGGGTCTGAAAGGCGACTATCCTACGCCAGCCCAGGCGGCGGAAGGTCCCGCGGAGCTCTGACGGTGTCAACCTGAACCGCCGGAAGTCGTGGTGGTCGGGAAGCTGGACTCCCCGCACCTCGCCGCCGACATACCAAGGGTGGGTGTTTTCTATCAGGTAGCGTACCCCCGGATGCTCCCGGCTGGAAGTACCGTATACCATCATGGCTTCTGCGTTGCGATCCGCTTGCCAGAGGTCACGAACGGTCATGGCGGCCAGCAGGACTCCCTCCGGATCCCTCAGTGCCATCCGGTCACCCTCTCTCAGATGCCGGGCTGCCTCATCAGAGAGATCCAGAATGATGGGGATCGGCCACAGGATTCCGTCGGCAAGGCGCATGTCCGAGCACACCCTCTCGTAGTTCCGGCGGTCCATGAACCCCTTCAGCGGGGAGAATCCGCCGGTAAGAAGCAGCTCCAGGTCGCAAAGCTGTCGGTCGCAGAGATCCCAGCTGAACCATTCCCGGGACTCCCGCTTGATCTCCTGAGCGGCGCTCTCGTCGACGATAAGGTTTACCAGCTCGCCGCCGTGAGGCTGATTGAGATGATCCTTCACAGGATGTACCCTACAGCCGGCACGGGTTTTTCGCAAGGGAGCGCTGCGGGGGGATTGTGCAGGCTATATTCGCCCCGGCACTCCGGGGGTTTGCCACTAGGGGCCCTGCAGTCCGGCACTTCCGCAGCCCCGGGGCGTGTTGCCTCCTTCGAGTATTCCGGGTATAACACAGCAACGGCTTTCCGGATGCCTTCCGGAAAACCGGCTGAACACGGGAGGTCATAAAATCCGACGCGTTCTTATTGCCCTGCTTCAGCTCTACAAGAAGCTCTCGCTGGTGCTCCTTCGCATCAGAGGCTCAACCGCGGAAGAGGCCGCCGAGCAGCGGATCCTGAGCGCAAGAGCCTGGGCCGAGTTCTGCGACACCCTCAAGGCGGCTGGAAGCGCGCTCACCGCCCCAGGAGCGCCCCGGGATGCCCTTGACCAGGCCGAGGGGTACCGGTATCTGACCCGTCTGGTGCGCGCCGGCCTGGAAGCATTCGTCGAGTACGCCGATCCAAAGGCCCCGTTTCTGCGGCGGATGATCCATGAGACCGCCAAGATCGGAGCGGACAATCCGGACAACTACTACCTCAACGCGGCAATCAGCGGCGCCTGCGAGTACAGGCTCTGCGGAAAGCGGGGAACCGTTCACTTCCTCGAGCTCAGCACCCAAAGGGGCAATTACGGGGGAGGCGGAGGTCTGCCGTTGACCGGCCGGCTGGATTCCACGGAGCTGGTGATCGGTGAGGACGGAGCCTTCGAGGTCCTGGTCAGCTGCACTCAAAAAGAAGGCAATTGGCTGCCCATGGAGCCTGGGACGAGCATGCTCATCGTGCGTCAAACCTTCCTAGACAGGCGGCGTGAAACCCCATGTGAAGTTACGATCGAGCGAATCGGCGGTGACGGGCTCCCGACCCCGATCGGATCGGAGCGCCTGGAACAGGGCCTGCGGATGACGGCAAACCTCGTGGTTGGAGTCCCCCTATTGTTCGGACGCTGGGTAAGAGGATTTCGCAGACACACGAACCAACTGCCAAGGATGAACCCTGAGGTGTCCACCGCCGCCGGAGGTGACCCGGAGATCGCCTACTATCACAGCTACTGGGCGTTGGAGCCGGAGGAGGCGTTGGTGATCGATGTTCGCCCGCCACGCTGCGAGTACTGGAACTTTCAGCTCAACAACCATTGGATGGAGTCACTGGACTATCGCCACTACACCATCCATGTGAACAAGCACACGGCCAGGTACGGCGAGGACGGCTCCGTGCGCATCATCGTGGCGCACAGGGATCCCGGACTCCCCAACTGGATAACGACGGCCGGACACACCCACGGAACCATGTGCCTGCGCTGGGTAAAGGCCGCCGCATTTCCCGAGCCGACGACAATGGTGGTCAGGCTGGTCGACCTGAAGGCGCAGGGACCGGGGGACGGGATGAAAGTTGGCGACTGAGCGGCGCGTCCGCAAAACAGGAGATGATTAGCCCCAAGCGTGAAACCCACACAGAGTACAGCCACCCTCACAGACCGCTGTTGATCCGGTTGATCAATCGGTTGGGAAACGGTATCGGCTCTTCGAGATCCTTCAGCCGCATGAGCGAAGCCGCCCTGCTCGCCGATGCCAGCCGTTTGGAGGGACTTGATGATTTCGGAGAGGACTCGTTTCGTCCGGGGCTGCGCCGGCTCTTGTCAGCAATGGAGGCTGAAGCGCGGCTCAATCCGGTGGGGCACTGGATCACACGCAAGCGTCTGTTGGGCAGCCTGAGAAACCGTTTGCGGGCGGAGAAGCTGTTTGGCGAGCATCCGAAGATAATGGATCTGGAAATCAGGCCGCCGATTGTGATCACGGGCATGCAGCGCACCGGAACCACTCTACTGCACCGTCTGCTGGCCGCCGATCCCGACACGAGGGCTCTGCTGGCCTGGGAGGCGCTCAACCCCGCCCCCTACCTGGCTGACCGAAGGAGTGGTCGAGATCCGAGGGGCTTGAACCGGGAAAGCCGAGATCCGCGGATCCGGATCGCCCGGCTCAGCCAATGGGCTCTCGCACTCATGGCCCCGGATTTCTTTGCCGTGCACCCCGTGGAGGCACAGGCGCCGGAGGAGGATGTTCTCCTGCTCGATTATTCGTTTCTGAGCACGGTCCCGGAAGCGACCCTCAGGGTGCCGAGCTTCTCCCGCTGGCTCGAGTCTCAGGATGTGCTGCCGGCCTATCGCTATATGAAAAAGCTTCTCCAGCTGCTCCAGTGGCAGAGGCCGGGCAAGCGCTGGGTGTTGAAGAGTCCCCATCATCTTGAATATCTGGATGCGCTGTTCACCGTATTTCCCGAAGCCAGGATTATTCACACCCATCGGGACCCGGCGGTCACCCAGGCTTCGTTCTGCAGCATGATCGCCCACGGAAGGGGAGTGTTCAGCGATTCCGTGGACCCCGAGGAGATCGGCCGGGAATGGCTGCGCAAGGTCGGGCGCCTGGTGAAACGTGCCTTGGGAACCCGGCGACGATTGGGGGAGGATCGCTTCCTGGATGTGTACTATCGCGATCTGGTTCGGGATCCTATGAGACAGATAGAGCGGGTGTACGACTTCATCGGCTCATCTCTGAGGGGGGAGACACGGGAGCAAATCGAGCTGGCCCGAAGTTCGAATGTCAGGCACAAGTACGGCATACACAATTACCGACTCGAGGATTTTGGTTTGACCAGGGAAATGGTAGCGGAGGAATTCGCCGAGTACCGGAGGCGTTTCAGTGTGTCGGAGCAGGCCGATGCCTAGACGAAGCGTTGGGGATTCCCGCTACGACGGTGCCTCTCGTGCCACCTTGAGCGGCATACTGGATCTATTTCGCAAGCCGGAGCGAATCGGCGATCTCGAGGAGGGCGATCGCATCGACGGAAAGACCTGCCTGGTCACCGGTGCCAACCGCGGCCTGGGCGCGGCGGTGGCCATCGAACTGGCCCGCCGCGGCGGCCGCGTAGTGATGGCCTGCAGGAGCGCACACCCTGGAGCGGCGCAAGAGGTCAAGGCACGCAGCGGCAGTGATAAGGTTGAGATGGCCTACCTGGACCTGGCGGACTTCGGCTCGATCGAAGAGTTCGCCGCGGACATGAAGAGCGCCGGCACGGGCCTCGACATCGTGGTTCTAAACGCAGGGATCGTTCCCAGCCACGCCCGCAGGACGGCACAGGGTTTCGAGGAGATGTTTGCCGTCAACTATCTGGCCAATTTCCTCCTGCTGAAGAGGCTGCTGGAGTACCGAATTATCCCCGCCCGTGCTGAAGCCCTTGTCGGAACTTCTGCGGAGGAAGGATCGGCCAGGTCCACCCCCCGAATCGTCTTCGTGACCTCTGAGGTTCACCGCTCGGCGCCGCAGATCGACTTCGACAGGCTGGGAGCCTTCCGCGAGTATGGGCTGCGGGGCGCGATGACCGAATACGCCGTGAACAAGCTGCTCGTGAGCACCTTTGCAGTGGAGCTGTCACGGCGTCTGCAGAGCGACGGACGGCCGTCTGCAGCCGTGCATCAGCTGTGTCCTGGACCCATCAACTCCAATATCGCCCGTGAAGCCCCGGCGTGGAGCAAGCCCCTCCTGAAGGTGATCTTCCTTCTATTCTTCAGGAGTCCACGGCGTGCGGCCGAGCCGGTGGTGTTCCTCTGCTGTTCTCGCGCTATCGAAGGGCGCAGTGGGATCTACCTCCATCTCATGACCGAAAAAACTCCCTCGGAAAAGGCCATGGATGAGGAGGCCGGTCTGCAGCTGTGGCGGGCCAGCGAACGGCTGTTGAGCTCCGGATGACCCCTCATTTTCCTCCGGCTCGGGAACCGGCAGCTGCCTGCTTCTCAGATGTTGGTGGCCCAGGAATTTGTGATTCAGGCTGGAGAGCCGCGGAATCGATCCGGGAGAGAAGGATCAGGCTCACAACGGAAAATAGCGCCATTGCCAGGAACACGATGCGGTAGGACCAGCCGCCCATGAAGGCCAGCCGATCCAGAACCGCGCCAACGACAAGGGGAAGCCCGACGCTCAGCGGCAGGGTGAACAGCGGCGCCACGGCGAAGTAGTGGGTGGCATCCTCCTGGCCGGAGAGATGCTTCACCCCGGGAATGTACACCAGCGAGCGGGTCGAGCGGGAAGCGCCGAAGAGGTAGCTGGCAAGAAAAAACGCCCAGGGTTTGCAGAAGATGCAGATCAGGGGCACGGCCAGCGCCGCGATGGTCTTGGTAACCCAGAACTTGTTCTTCAGGCTGAGCAGTTGGAACCAGCCGAGCAGGATATTGGCTGTGATCCCCCCCAGGTATATGAAGGCCACGAACAGGCCTGAGGCCAGCGCCGGTTCGATGCCGCAGTGCTCGGTAGCGAAATTTGCATAGAAGGAGATGATCCCTATCAGGGCGAAGTACTCCAGATCGGTGCCGAGAAACAGGAGGAAGTTGCGGTTTCGCAGCACCGAACCAAAGCCGTGGAACAGGCCGCCCCGTCCGGCTGAAGCGCCCGGCGAGCCGGACTCGGACTTCTCCCGGGTGATGAGAAAGAAGAAGCTTCCCCCGAAGAACAACAGCCCTATCACCGTGAAGATCATGCTGGCCCCTGCGGCGGAGAAGGAGTATCGCTCGACGATTTTAAACAGGAGATAACTGCTGATGATCTTGGCCACGCTCTGGGCGATCCACATCACCGACAGAGCTGAGATCGAACGCCGCGGGATGAAGATCTTGACCAGATAATTCTGCCATACGGGAAAGATGAAACCCACGCCCATGGAAAACAGGGCATAGCAGCAGTAGAACACCAACAGGATCGATGAGGTGAATCCGGTCAGCATCAGTACGATCCCGAAGGCCATGATCGGTAGGGAGGCGGCAATGTGCACCAGTATAACCAAAGGACGTTTATGCCTGACGTGTCCGGTCAGACTGCCGGCAAAGAGCGCGAAAACGGCCACACCGCCGGAGAACAAGGTGGGTATCAACCCGATGAGAAAATTGCTCGCCCCCAGATTGCGGAGAAAAAGCTGCAGGAAGGTGGATTCCACCACCACGGGCATTCCCAGGCCCCAGAGAAACTCCACGGAGGATATACCGAAGGTATTTCGTCGGAAGTACTGATCCATTTTCTCAGGTGCTACTGATCGAGGGAAGATATGACTGAATCCCAGAACTGCACTTCGGTGAGGCGGCCGTTCAAGTACTCGCGGATCCGCCCCCGGACTTTGTCGGGGAAGGATTCCCAATACCGGGACTGCCAGTTCTTCGGAAGTTTGTCCTGCTCCTCCCTGGGGAGGGTGCCCTGTCTTGCCGCTACGTACTGACTTATCATGGTTACCAGCACGTCCGGTGCCAGCCGCCTCTGGGTTGGATCCTGATTCTGCTCGGCCTGCTGCTCTGATTGCGCTTCCTGCCTGCGGGCCCGGGCTGTTCCCGGCAGCCAGTTGTCCAGAAGCACCTCCAGATCCCTGTCGCTGATATTCGGTTCTTTCTGTCGGATCAGATCTGTGACTATCTGACGGGAGATAGAGCGCACATCCAACATCCCGCCCAGCTGCTCCTTGACCTTTCCCGCTACCCTTTCGGCCATTCCCCGGGGACTTATTCCCCCCAGTCCCTTTCCCGGATGCTGTCGGCGCTTCACCGCTTCGGCAATGACATCCAGCTCCTCCGAGGAAGCCCGGTTGAGAATGAATTCAATGACAGAGTAGAGAGGTTCTTCGCAGCTCATGCTATCAGCTTCAGTATGCCTCGAAACGGCAGAGAATTTCCAGAGCCGGATTTGCCCCGGATTCTTCCTGGGTTCCCCGGATTGCCGAGTTTATGGAAAGATGTGCTGAATTGAGGTAAAGTACGACGGGCAGGCCAATAACCAATGCCGGGGGTGGATCGTGCCGAAAGCGAAGCAAGCCTACAGGGACCTGGAGAGCATCTTTCGTGCAGGGGTGGAACGGGTCAATCCGGGAGAGCTGATTCGTGCCTGCCTTCGCCTGGAGGGTGAACAGCTCACGGTTCGATCGGAATCCGCCTCCTTCACCATCGACTTGGCGGCGTTCGAGCGGATCGTGGTTCTGGGAGCCGGCAAGGCTTCCGCCGCCATGGCGGCGGGCCTGGAGCAGGTTCTGGGAGAGCGGATCTCCGAGGGGGTGGTCGTCGTCAAATACGGACACACCGAAGTTCTGAAACGGATCCGATTGATCGAGGCGGGACACCCGGTCCCGGACGAACAGGGAGTCAGGGGAGGCGAAGCGGTGGCGGCGCTGGCTGGCAAGGCGGATGAGAAGACCCTGGTGGTGAACCTCATTTCCGGCGGCGGCTCGGCCATTCTTCCGGCCCCGTTTCAAGGGCAGGGCAGCGCGGGGCGGCTCACCCTCTCCCTGGAGGACAAGCGCGCAGCCACCCGGGTGCTGTTGGCCTGCGGCGCCACGATCCAGGAGTTCAACTGCATCCGCAAGCATATCTCCGCTCTGAAGGGCGGACGGCTGGCCGAGTTGCTGTATCCGGCCAGGTCCTTGAATCTGATCCTCTCCGATGTGGTTGGGGACCGACTGGATACGATCGCCTCCGGCCTGACCGTGGCGGACGAGACGACCTTCGGCCAGGCTCTTGCGATTGTCGGCAAGTACGGGATCGAAGCGAAGCTTCCCGCCGCAGTGGTGGATCTGCTGCGGCGGGGGGCCGCCGGCGAGTTTCCGGAGACCCCCAAGGCCGGGGATCCTGTGCTCGCCGCCGTGACCAACGTTCTCCTGGGAACCAACTACACGGCTCTCAGTGCCGCCGCCCGCAGGGCGGAGGAACTGGGGTACGCCCCGGTTGTTTTATCCTCCCGGGTTGTGGGGGAAGCCCGGGAGGTGGCCAAAGTCCTGGCGGCCATCGCCCTGGACATGAAGAACCTTGAGCTCCTGGCAAAGAAACCGGCCTGCCTGCTGTGCGGCGGAGAAACCACCGTCACGCTGCGGGGAGAGGGGCTGGGCGGCCGCAACCAGGAGCTGGCCCTGGCTTTTCTCCAGGAGTTCGCCGCTGCCGATGCGGCTGCCGCGGAGGGGATATTCTTTCTTTCCGCGGCTACCGACGGCAACGACGGACCCACCGATGCTGCCGGCGCCTTCGCTTCCGCGGATATCCTCGAACAAGCTTGCAGACAGGAACTTTCGGTCCCGGGCTACCTCGAGACAAACGATTCCTACCATTTCTACGAGGCTGTCGGCGGGCTGCTCAAAACCGGTCCGACCAATACCAATGTCTGTGATCTGCAGATCTGCCTGATTAGCTAATTTTTGCTCTCCAAACGGCGGGCGGAGCGAACACGAAGCAGGGGAAACACGATCAGGAGAAGTAATCCCATGGAACCCAGGGCCGCTGCGATCCCCACCGTATCGGCCAGATAACCTACAACGGGTGCCAGCAGCGCCACCAGGATCGTTTTCACCTGGGATTCGCCGGAAAGACCCGAAGCCATGACCTGATCGGAGATCTGCTCGCTGACGTAGCTCACGGTCAGCGGACGGCGCAGATTCATCAGAACGTACAGCAAGATGAACAGTACAACCGCGGGGATTTTTGAGGACGCGAAAAGAAGGATACCGGTGGCCAGGACGAGAATGCCGCCGACCAGGTAGGTGAGGTTCACCGAACGGTATAGAGAACGGATTCGTTTCTCGAGATCCCCCGCTCGGCTGGAAGCGAAGGCCGCAGCAATATAAAGAAGAAAATAGATGATCCCCGTCAGGATAGCAACCCGGCGGTCCGCCGACAGGGAAACCACGATTGGCAGCGCGAGGGCCAAGGATTGGAGGATCGGCTGGATGTAATCCTTGACGGTCTTGAATACAGCGTCGAAGGAAGCCGAGTTGAACAGCGTACGCAGGAATCCGGGATTCCTGAATATCTCGATGAAGCCTTTGATTGTGGCAACGATCTGTTCCTCTGAGCCTTTCAAAAAATTGACGGAATCCATCTTTCGTATCGAGCCGTCGAGCTGCGGAGGGTAGGAGATCATCAACAGCAAGCCGGCCAGGTAGGGGATCACCGACCCAATGAAAATAATACGGTAGCTGCCGCTGTACAGCACGAGCGCTGCGGCGATCAGGGAGGACAGGGCGGCTCCCCGCTCTGACCAGGCCCGGGTGTGACCGTAGTAGGCGACTTTCTGTTGCTTCTGTCCGGTCTGCCGCAAATAGCTCATAATCATGGCCTTGTGTGTTCCGGTTCGGAAAGCTTCACCCATGGCAAAGAAAACCATGGCGAGCGCGTACAAGGAGTAAGTTGGCACAAAGTAGAAGAGGACAAAAGAAACAATATAGGCGGCGAAAGAGAATATCATGGCCCGGCGTCGTCCAAAGGTGTCAGCCACAATACCCGTAGGTACCTCGAGCAGGTTGGTGGCAATCTCCCGTATGGAAAAGAGCATCCCGATTTGCAGAAACGAAAGCCCCATCTCGCGGAAGAACAGCAGGATGAAGGGATCGAAGAAACGGAGGTTCTTCAAGAATCCATAGAGGGAGAATTTGAAATACTGCCTGTCCTTTATTATCCCGTTATCCATTGCAGGAAGGAAAAAAATAGCGGCGAAGGGATTTGAACCCCTGACCCAGCGGATATGAGCCGCTTGCTCTACCAACTGAGCTACGCCGCCATGCAAGAACGAGTCTTGAACTCCAGAAATATACCAACGCGACTGCGGTCCTGTCAACAGACAGGCTGCCAGGTACAGGCTGCCAGGGAAAGCTCGACGCGAGAAAGCTTGACCCGCAAGAACATAGCCTCTACAATCCAGGCGAATGATGCATGTCGCTGAACTGAAGACCCGTTCCTACGAGTGTGACAGCTACGGTCATATCAATAATGCCACATACCTCAACTACCTCGAATACGCCCGAATCGAGTTTCTCGAAGACCTCCCGATATCCTACAGGGAGCTACGGCGCAGGGGTGTAGGATTCGTGGTCACCAGGATCTGCATCGATTACAGGCTGCAGGTCGGCAGTGGAGAAACCCTGCGTATCGAAACGCGAGCGATCAAGAAGGAGAGGATCCGGGTGGTTTTCCAGCAGAATATCTATCGGGGTGACCAGCTGGTAGCCGAAGCCCAGGTCACCTGGGCCTGTGTCAACGAACAGGGCAGACCGATACGCCTCCCACCGGAGCTGGACGTGCCCGAGCTGGAGCCTGATCCGAAGACGGAGCCGGAAAGGTGAAGATCAGTTCTCGTCTTCAAAACTACATCTCCCAGGCGCTTTCCCAGTCGATGGAGGTCAAACTCATGGAACGCCTGGCCGCCCGGGTTATCGGCGGTTACGATCTGTATGAGCGTACAGGATTTCCCGCCAATATTCCGATACCCCAGGGCGATGCCGCCCGCCAGATCACTTCCGACCTGGTCCGCAGCGGCAACATCCATCGCTTCGCTGAATTGCTCGTCGAGGTCGATCGAACCGGAGTGATGGGTCGACCGGTGTCCATCCGTCTGCTTCCCCAGATCGTCAAGGAGCTGGAAGTCCTGGGATATCGATTCAAGGAGG
>CAZPPB010000071.1:0-18338 GCA_964588355.1 uncultured Spirochaetaceae bacterium
TGGCCGATCTCCATGGCCGGCCAGGCCATGGCCCGCAACAGCAAGCTGCTGTACACCTCCAACGGCTTCGCCAATGCCGGACCCATGACCGAGATGCTCTTCTACGAGACCGCCTGTCACGCCATGGTCTCTACCGTGACCGGCTGGCACCTCTGGGAGATGGCCTCCACCCGCAACAAGTTCCGCAACCGGGCCACCCCGCTGGAAGCCCGTCTGGCGGCGGAGGTGGGTCACGCGGTTGCCCGCCAGGGCATGACCCGCGGCCAGGCCAACGAGATCGCCCTCAAGCTGCTCGCCAAGTACGAAGCGGGCGCCGGGGATGCCCCTAAGGGTGTGGAGTACCAGGAGTGCTACGACGTGGCCAAGGCCAATCCGACCCAGGAGCACTACGACATGTACCGCAAGGTCAAGGACGAGGTAGCCACGCTGGGAGTGGAGTTTCCCTTCTAGACCGACCTACTAGACCGACCGGGCGGACAACAGACGGAGTAATTTCACGGCGCCGTGCTCTTCTTCGGGGTGCGGCGCCTTTTCGGTTGTGGCCTTACTAGTGACGGCACGGCCCATGAAGAGCTGATCCACATTACCCGGATAGATGTTCGCCGATCTTTTCCAGCTGATAGTTCAGATCCTCGATCTCTTTGATCCAGAAGGCCTTGGTTCCCCATTCGGAGAAATTCTGCGCGAAGTTGTAATCCTTGGCCTGCATGGCGGACCAGGTCAAGAAATAGATGATGCGCATGAATCGCAGAGGCTCGATGAGCTGTAGCGATTCGGGGTCGAAATCGAAGAAGCGGGTGTATCCCTTCAGGAGCAGATCCATCTCGGGCCGGCACTCTGAGAGATGACCCGGAAGGAGCAGCCAGAGGTCCTGGACCGCCGGTCCCATCATCATGTCGTCGAAATCCAGAATGATCAGTCCTTCATCCAGTCTGTCCAATATGTTCCCTCTGTGGCAGTCGCCGTGGATCCTCATGTTTTCAATGCCTGCGAACAGTGGGGTTATGAGGGTCAGGGTTTGTTGGCAGACGGATTGAAAATCATCCGCGTAATCCGGGGGAATCAAACCCTGTGCCGCGAGGTCCCTGCAGTATTTTTCCGTGGTCGCCGAAGGGGAACAGACGGTTCTGTGCTGCGCTGTTTCTTTTTTCCCCACCTGGTGAATCCGTCCGACGATCGATCCCAAGCGTATCCAGTCCTGCTCTGAGGTGATATCGAATGTTCTTCCGGCTCGGAGGGGGAAAACGGCGAAGTGTATTCCTCGAGCTTCACCGAGGCTTGTTCCGCCCTGCAGGATGAGCGGGGGGATCACCGGGATGTCCGCTTCTGCGCATTGCATCAGAAAGCGGTGCTCGTCCAGAATACCCTCGGCGCTCCAGCGTTGCGGACGGTAGAACTTGGCAACGTAGCGTCGACCATCCTCATCCTGCAGGCCGTAGACCCGATTGATGTAGCTGTTGTACGGTGTCATCACCGCTTCGAGGCTCACTCCGCAGTGCTCCTCCACGCAGGGCAGAATGATATCCGGAGTCAGCTCCAGGAACGAAGTCTTGTCATCCATCCCGCTATTATCCTCGATTTCCTCTATGGGTCAACACAGCCTGCAAGAGGGTGCCGATCGCCGTGGTACAGTCTCCTTCGGCGGCTGCCCTTGTAGCGGTGGTCCATTTGACGTATCGTCATACCGCATGCTAGGTCTAAAGCCCGGGAGACGGGTCAGGAAGTGATATATGCAGCAGCATGAGTTCTTTGCCAGCTCCACCCGCTACGTGGAAGACCTGCTGGCCCAGGAGTTGCTGGATCTCGGGGCGAAGAGCGTCCGGGAAACCCGTGCCGGGGTATATTTCAGCGGCTGTCTGGAGACAGCCTATCGGGCCTGCCTCTGGTCCCGCGTGGGCAGCCGCATCCTGTTGCCTTTAAAAGATTTCACAGCCGGTTCTCCCGAGGAGCTGTACGAACGCTCGGTCAAGATCCCGTGGCAGGATCACATTTGCGCCGGAAGCACGATTGCCGTGGACTGCTCTCTCTCCCACTCCGCGATCCGCCATTCCGTTTATGCAGCCCAGCTGGTTAAGGACGCTGTCGTGGACTGTTTTCGCAGCAGAAGCGGGTGGCGGCCCTCCGTATCGCTGCAGCGCCCCGATGTGCGGCTGAACCTGCATCTGCACAACGACCGAGCCGTTATCAGTGTGGATCTGAGCGGAGAGAGTCTCCACCGACGCGCCTATCGACGGCAGAGCGGCGAAGCCCCTCTCAAAGAAAATATCGCCGCCGCCCTGCTCCTGCGCGCCCACTGGCCCGAGATCGCAAAATCCGGGGGTGGTTTTGTAGATCCCCTGTGCGGCTCGGGAACTCTGCCCATCGAGGCGGCACTGCTTGCCGCCGATTGCCCGCCGGGGCTCTCCCGGTCCTATTTCGGCTTCCTAGGCTGGAAGGGACACGATGCACAGCTGTGGAGTGAACTCTGCGAGGAGGGGCGGGAGCGTTTTGCCGTCGGCTGCAGGACCCTTCCCCGAATCATCGGATATGATCGCGACCGCAGAGCCGTACGCGCTGCCAGGGAAAATTTGAAGTGGGCCTCACTGGAAGGCCTGGTTCGTATCGAACAGCGGGAGCTAGGTCGGGTAAAGGCATCGGAGTACGAAACAGGACTGGTGGCGGCCAACCCGCCCTATGGTGAACGGCTCGACGAGGATCCCGATCTACCGAGTTTGTACGCAAAATTGGGCCGGGTGCTCAAAACGCAATTTCCCGGTTGGAAGGCGGCGGTACTCACCGGCCATACCGAGCTGGCCAAGAGCATCGGGCTGCAGGCGGTTCGGCTCAATACTCTGTACAACGGGACGATCAAATGCACCCTGGTCCATATCGATGTCGTCGCGCAGAACAGGCTGGTTGACGGCAGCGCTGCCGGGCGAGTGGGAGTCCACGGAGTTGCGGCCGAGTCCCCGAAAATTCCGCCGGACAATTTGGCTGCCGTAAATCCGAGAGCGTGGAGCCCGGGGGCCGTCATGTTCGCCAACCGTTTGAGAAAAAACCGCAGGCGACTGCGCCGTTGGCTGCGCTCAGAAGGGGTGTCCTGTTATCGGATCTATGATGCCGATATGCCCGACTATGCCGTGGCGGTGGATGTGTATGAAAACAAGTGGGTTCATGTACAGGAGTACGCACCTCCGCCTACTGTAGAGCCCGCAGTGGCGCAGAGGCGCCTGCAGGAGGTCCTGGCCGTGCTACCCGAGGTGCTGGAGATCGGGCCGTCCGATGTGTTTCTGAAAATACGCCAGCGCCAGCGCGGCCGGCTGCAGTATTTGAAGATGAATGATAGCGGCGTTTTTCACGAGGTGCACGAGGGAGGCTTGAGTTTCTTGGTCAACTTCGAAGACTACCTGGACACGGGGCTTTTCCTGGATCACAGGCTGACTCGTCGCCAGATCTACGATCTGGCCGGCGGGCTCAGGTTCCTGAACCTGTACTGTTATACGGGAAGCGCAACGGTCTATGCCGCCAAAGGCGGGGCCGTGGGCAGCACCTCCGTGGACAGCTCGAAGCGATACCTGGCTTGGGCAAGAAAGAACCTGCTTCGCAACGGTTTCGACCCGGCTCGTCACGATCTGGTGCAGGAGGACTGCCTGGATTGGCTGCGCCGGGAAAAGGGCATGTACGGTTTGATCTTTGTCGATCCCCCAACGTTTTCCAATTCCAAGGATCGTAAACGCGTGTTCGAAGTCCAGCGGGATCATGTGGAGCTTATAGATCTGGTACTGAAACATTTGGAGCGCGACGGTACACTGATTTTCTCCACCAACTACCGCAAGTTCAAGCTCGACGAAGCCTCCCTTAGCCTGTTGAGTGTGGAGCCGCTCACCGAGGCCACCCGGCCCCCGGATTTCTCCCATCGCCGGCCGCATCAATGCTGGCGGATCAGGTTTGCCTGAAAGTGATGGGAGTTCTTGTTTTTTTTAAGTCAGGCAGGCGCTCGAATCGGGCAACCAGCGAGGCGATCGGGGCCATTGCGGCGCCTTTTATATTCATGTTGATGGAAGGACATTGGATCTGATACGCTATGAAATCACTAAAATTTAACTGGGTTCCGTGCGGCGAGTATTCATGCGTATCGGCCGTACAATCTCGGCTGGGCGTTTCCCAGCGCCCTGTTTTTATTCGACTTGAGGACCTGGGGGGAGCAGATGCCCAAGACAATAATCATTGACCACGATAAATGTACCGGCTGCCTGATGTGTGCCCAGGCCTGCTCACTGGTGAAAACCGGTACGTTCAACCCGGCGGCTTCCCGTATCCGCATAGTTGACTGGGAAGAAAGCGGGATCACCAACCCGATTGTCTGCCAGCACTGCGCCGAACCGGTTTGCCTGCCCTCCTGTCCGCAAGGAGCCATCAGCAAAGATCCGAAGAGCGGCCTCGTGCGTATTGATCCTGAAGCTTGTACCAATTGCACGGTATGCCGGAAGGTATGCCCGTACGCCGGTCCGGTGTTCTCCCCGGCTGAGAAGCGGGTCGTGCTGTGCGACCACTGCGGGGGAGATCCGACCTGTGTGAGCGTTTGCTCCACGGCAGCGCTGCAGTACCTGGAGTACGAGCCGGCCGGGGCGGGACAGCGCCTACAGGCCATGGGGGAGATCCGCAGCGCGATCACGAACAAGGAGCACAGGCGATGATGCTCACTATCGATCTTTCCAGCAACAAGGTCAGCACGCAGGAGTTGCCTCGAGAGTGGACCCGCAAGTATATCGGTGCCCGGGGTTTTGCCATCCGGCTTCTCTATGATCTGACCGGTCCGGAAACCGATCCCATGGGTCCGGAAAACGTGGTGATCGTGGCTGCCGGTCCGCTGACCGGCACTATGGCTCCCTCCTCCAGCCGCTGCGAGGTGGTCTCCAAATCCCCCCTTACCGGTATATACGCACGGGGTGATGTTGGCGGCACCTTCGGGTCGATCATGAAGTACGCCGGCTATGATGTAATTTTGGTCAAGGGTAAGGCGGACAAGCCGGTCTATATCTGGATCGACGACGCGTCTGTGGAAATCAGGGACGCTGAGGCTCTTTGGGGACTGGATGTGTGGGAGGCCCGCGCCCGGATTTGCCGGGCCCACGAGCCCTTAGCTCCCGCCAACAAGCACTTTCTCCATCCCATCGGAAGCCTGCTCATCGGGCCGGCCGGAGAAAATCTGAGCCTGGCAGCCTGTGTGATGAGCGGAGTGGCCCACGCCGCCGCCCTGGGTGGATTGGCAGCGGTATGGGGGTCGAAGAATCTTAAGGGCATCGTGGTAAGGGGAAGCCGGGGCATCGGCATCGCCGAGCCGGAGCGCTTTCTCGAGTTGTGCCGCGCCCAATGGCGGCGCTACCCCGATGATCCCATGTACGACAGCACTCGCAAGTGGGGCACCCTGGGCTGGGTCGGAGGCTCGGACAGCCGTTCGGCGATCTCCGATTACATGCTCGGGGAGCGCTTCGAAGCGATCGAAGAGCATGCCTTCGAGCCCCTGATCGAGAAAAATCGCGCCTGCTACGGCTGTCCGATCCACTGCGATCACTTCCTCCACGTCAAAGAGGGCAAGTACGAGGGCTCCAAGGGGGAAGGTTTGGAGGGTTTTGTCCAGATCCTGGGTATGTCCTTCAAGACGCCCAGTGCGCCGTTTCTGGCGGAGTGGAACAACCTCTGCAACCGCCTGGGATTGAACGTGAGTTCCGCCGGGGTGGCGATCATCTGGGCCATCGCACTCTGGAAAGAAGGCATCATCGGCAAGGATGACACCGACGGCATCGAGATCACCGAGGGAAACGAGGAGGCCATCATGGAGCTGTCCCGCAAGATGGCCTACCGCCAAGGGTTCGGGGATATCCTGGCCGATTTTCCGGTCAAAGCGGCTCGAAGGTTGGGGCGGAACTCGGAGCGCTACGCCGCACACACCAAAGGGCAGTTCGCCTGGATGCCAGGTCACGGGATCGGCATCACCCTGGTCTATACGATGTCTTTGAACGTCAACTCCCGAGGGTATGACCACCTCATGGGGGGAATGAGCATTCTCACTCCGAATCTCCGTGCCGAGTTCGGAATCACAAAGGAGCTGCTCGCCCGTTTGGGCAAAGAACGCTACGACGATGCGGAAATCTTCGCCGAGAACGCCTGGGATTATCATCCCAGGATCGTCGAGGCCGAGTGCGACTTCGAGCACATGATGGTCCTGGCCGACATGATGGGAACCTGCAAATTCGCTACCCGCTATAACCATCCGGTGACCGGCATCTACCTGCCCGAGTGGAAAGATTTCCTCTCGGCGGCAACGGGCCGGGACTACAGCGAACAGGACCTTCAAGCCGCCGTTCGGCGGGTGATCGCCCTGGAACGCTGCTACAACGCCCGGGAGGGGATGCGGCGCATCGATGACTACCCCTTCTACCTCTGGTGGGAGAAAAAGCACGGCCAGCCCCATCCTCTCTATACGGAGGAACAGATCCCGCTGGACCGGGAAAAGTACGACCGGATCCTGGACGAGTGGTATTCGATTCGGGGCTGTGATGCAAAAACCGGTATTCCCACCCGAGAGGAGCTGGAGCGCTGCGGTCTGCAGGACGTGGCTGCGGATCTGGGGAAACGGGGAATTATCTTTTAAACGCCCTGTACTTTTTAGAAGCCTGTGTAAAAGAAATCCGTCCGCAATAGTCGGAAGCAGTCGATCGGAAGCAATCGATTTGACAGCGGTTTCCATCCCCCCTATACTGTAGGCCACCCCCGGCCTCGTTAGAGGATACCAGGGTTAATACTGTTTTCAAGGAGGTGCAACATGAAAAGAACGAGTCTGTTCCTGGTTTTCCTGCTTTGCTCCATCGGCCTCATCTGGGCCGGCGGCGGAACCGAAGGGCCGGCTGAACCAGCCAAAGAGGGCAAGTATGGCGGCATCCTGACCCGGGCCTACTTCGCGCCGGGAACCCTGGATCCGGCCTTTGCCAGCGACATCACCGCCGGGGAAATCTGCGGTCTCTGGGGAGACTACCTGGCCTACGTGGATGAGAATCTGTCCGTGGATCAGAGCCGCAGCCTGGCTGAGAAGTGGGATGTCAGCGCGGACGGCCTGACCTGGACCTTCACCCTCCGCAAGGGCGTGATGTTTCACAACGGCGAGCAGATGACCTCCAAGGATGTAAAGTTCACCTTCGACCGCCTGCGCGATCCCGATATAGGGGCAGCCACCGTTAGCCTGTACTCGAACATCGCCGATATAAGGGCTGCGGATACCTACACGGTCGTTTTCACGTTGAAGCAGCAGAATCCGGACTTCCTGTTCCAGCTGGGAGAGTATCAGGCTATCATCGAGTGGAGCGGTACCAAAGATTTCAATACCGAGCATATCTTTACCGGCAAGTTCATGTACGATACCTACCTGCCCGAGGACCGCATCACCTTCAAGCGCAATCCCAATTACTGGCGCAAGGACGCCGAGGGCAATCAGCTGCCCTATCTGGACGGGATCGACTATCTGTTTCTGTCCGAACCTTCAGCGCAGGTGGAGGCCCTGCGGGGCGGCCAGGTGGACTATCTGATCTACCTGCCCACGGAGTACGTACAGACCGTTGAAGATGATCCTAACACGGTGGTGTACCAGAAACCGTCGAACTTCCACTATGCCATCCGCATGCGCAGCGACCGCAAACCCTTCAGCGACGTGCGCGTACGCCAGGCCTTCCGGGCTGCTGTCGACCGGCAGGAGATCCTGGACGGGGCCTTCGAAGGATTGGGTGTGACCGGCCGGGACACGCCGTTTGGTCCCGGTTACGGCGACTACTATCTGGATGTTCCGGAGCCCAAGAGGGATGTGGCCAAGGCCAAGCGGTTGCTGGCCCAAGCGGGCTACGCCGACGGACTTACAGTTACCCTGACGACCCAGCAGAGCTCCGCCATGCCGGCCATGGCTACGATCATGAAGGAACAGATGGCCGAAGCGGGGATAACCATCGACATCCAGCTGGTGCCGCCGGATGTGTACTACGGAGCGGACAACCTCTGGCTTGAGGCGGACTTCGCCATGACCGACTGGGGCTCCCGGGCCACGCCGCAGAGCTACCTGGACCTGGCCTACACCTGTGACGCGAACTGGAATGAGAGTCACTACTGCGATCCCGAGCTGGACGAGTTGGCCGCTCAGGCCGCGGTGGAACTGGATCGGGGGAAACGGGCTCAGATCTACGCGGAGATCCAGCGGATCTTCATGGATCGGGGACCTCTTATTGTGGCCTATTTCACCAACAACATCTTCGGCGCCAGCAGCAAGCTCAAGGGCATCAAGCCTACCAGCTTCTTTCCCACCCATGTGGATATGGCCGTCGTGTATTTCGAGGACTGATCGAGGTTGCAACTCTCCCCTCCCGTCATGTGCACGGCACATCGGCGGGAGGGGATACTTATCTAAGCAGTGGCAGAACCCGAGATCAAGAACAGCAGAAAACGCGGCCGGCTGGTCGCCAGGTGGCGTCGCCTCAGACGCTATCCCGCCACCCTGATCGGTTTTACCATCGTCGGATTCTTTCTGCTGATGGCCGTGATCGGACCTTGGGTTGCTCCCTACGGGTATACCGATCAGGAGATGTCGGAGCGCTTTCAACCCCCATCCAGACAGCATCTGCTCGGCACCGACCGCTTCGGTAGGGATGTGTTCAGCCGAATAATAGTCGGCAGCCGGGATGTCTACATAGTAGCCGGTTCGGGAGCGCTGTTTGCCGTGCTCTTCGGGCTGACCCTGGGCCTGATTGCCGGCTACTTCGGCGGGATCGTGGATGAGATCCTGATGCGACTGATCGATGTGCTGTTGGCTATCCCGCCCCTGCTCCTGGCAATGATCGTCCTGTTTTCCCTGGGCGGCTCCCGGATGAACGTCATCCTGGTCGTCGGAATTCTCTATATCCCCATGGTCTCGCGGGTCGTACGCAGCGTTGTGCTGGACCTGAAGACGCGACAGTTCGTGGAAGCGGCCAAGCTTCGGGGGGAGAGCAGCCTTTATATCATGTTTCGGGAGATCTTTCCCAATGTGCTTCCGCCGTTGGCCGTGGAAGCATCTATGCGTTTTTCCTACGCTATCTTCCTGGTTGCGTCCCTGGGATTCCTCGGTCTGGGCGTGCAGCCCCCTTCCCCGGATTGGGGCCTCATGGTCGGGGAGGCCCGCAATTACTTCAGCCAGGCCCAGTGGGCGCTTCTGGGACCGGCCGGAGCCGTGGCTGTTCTGGTGGTCGGAGTCGGCTTCATGAGCGACGGCCTGCGCCGTATGCTCCTGCCCGGGGGGGTCAGCCGATGAGTGCAGCCAACAGGGAGGGTGGCTGCGCCCCACTCGAGCAGCTCGATTTCGAGCCGGAACCGACGGGTCTGGAGATCCGGGACCTCACGATCACCTACGATACCGAAAGCGGGCCTCTGGATACGGTACGGAACGTTTCCCTGGATATCGCCCCGGGGGAGATCTACGGCCTGGTCGGGGAATCGGGTTCAGGAAAGACCACCCTGGCCCGGGCGGTTGTGCGGTACCTGGCCCGCAACGGCCGTATCAAGAGTGGGAGCGTCGTTTTGGACGGGGTCGATCTTCTGAGCATGACCAGGTCGGAGATGCGGCAGGTCTGGGGATCCAGAATCACCATGGTGCATCAGGATCCCTACAGGTCGGTGAATCCGGCCATGCCGGTGGGCGACCAGATCGCGGAGATGGCCCGGGTTCACATGGGTATGACCAAGGCTGAATCCCGAAAGAGGGCGGTGGAGATGCTGGACCTGGTGCGCGTGCCCGATGCGGCGGCCATGGCCCGGCGCTACGCCCACCAGCTCTCAGGGGGCCAGCTGCAGAGGGTTCTGATCGCCATTGCCTTGACGACCAATCCTCACCTGCTCATCATGGATGAGCCGACCACGGCCCTTGATGTCACCACGGAAGCTGTGATTCTGGATCTAGTGCGGGATCTGCTGGCCGAGTTTCAGACAGCGGTGCTGTACATCACCCACAACTTGGGGGTGGTTGCCCGACTTTGCCACCGGGTCGGGGTGATCTATGCGGGGCAGATGATGGAGCAGGGGCCGGTGCGGGAGGTGTTCAAGCAGATGCTCCACCCCTATACCCTCGGACTGCTGGGTTCGGTACCTCGGGTCGACGTGGACAAGCGGGACATCGTGCTCAACACGATCCCCGGCTACATCCCCCAGCCGGACAGCCTTCCATCAGGCTGTATCTTCGCCCCCCGCTGCCTGGGCGTCGAAGAGGCCTGCCGGGCGGCCCGTCCCGCGCTGGTGGAGGCCGACGGGCAAAGCGGTCATCTGACAGCCTGCCGACGCTGGCAGGCGGTTCGACAGCAGCCGCAGGGGTTCGCACAGACACAGGGCAAGCGGGAGTACCGTGAACCGACAACCGAGGATATCGTGCTGGAGGCAAGCCATGTCAAGAAGTACTTCCCCGTTTCCAGGGTCCGGCTCTGGGATCTGCTGCGAGGCCGCAGGCCCGTGGTCCGAGCCGTTGATGACATCTCAATCCGTGTTAGTGCGAGCTTCACCATGGGCATCGTCGGAGAGAGCGGCTGCGGCAAGACGACTTTCGCCCGCTGCATCGCCGGTTTGGAAAAAGCTACGGCAGGAGAGATCCTGCTGGAGCAGGAGAAACTGAACCCTTCGGTGACCAAGCGAGATGCAGAACAGTTGAAGAAGATCCAGATGGTGTTTCAAAACCCAGATGCCTCCCTGAATCCTCAGGCCAGCGTAGGTTCCTGTGTGGCCCGGCCGCTGGCGCTGCTGGGACATCTGTCCCGGCGGCAGATCCAACAGCGGGTGGAGGAGCTGTTAGAGGCGGTGAATCTTCCCAGGGACTACGTGGAGAGACTTCCCCATGAGATAAGCGGCGGGGAGAAGCAGCGGGTGGCCATTGCCCGAGCCTTCGCCACGGACCCGGCCCTGATGATCTGCGACGAGCCCATCTCCTCCCTGGATGTCTCAGTGCAGGCTTCGCTGATGAACATGCTGATGGAGCTGCAGGATACCAAGGGAACCTCCTATCTGTTCATCTCCCACGACCTTGCCGCGGTGCGCCACCTGTCCAACTGGATCGCCGTGATCTACCTCGGCCGCCTGTGGGAGATCGGCTCGGCGTTGGACGTGTTCAGACCGCCCCAGCATCCCTACACCGAGGCGCTCCTCTCAGCCCTTCCCATCCCCGATCCGGAGGCTAAACAAAACCGCATCCGCCTGCGCGGGGATGTGCCCAGTGCCGTGAACATTCCCTCCGGCTGCCGTTTTCATCCCCGCTGTCCCCGGAAAATCGGGAGCGTGTGCGAGCAGCAGGAGCCGCCCTGGCACGATGACGGGCACTGGCATCGCATCTGCTGTCACATCCCCCCGGAAGAACTTGCCGAAAAACAGACGGCGGGCGGGAGGTAAGGTGCGATGACGATCTACCTGCTGCGCCGCCTCGGTTTCATCCTGCTGACTCTGTTCCTGGCATCGGTCATTATCTTCGCAGCCACCCAGCTGCTTCCGGGGGATGTGGCTCAGGTGATGCTGGGAAAATTCGCCACGGAGCAGGCTCTGGCCAATCTGCGGGAGGAGCTGGGGCTGAACCGACCGGCCTACGTACAGTACTTCGAGTGGTTGGGCCGATTCCTAACCGGTGACTGGGGCAACTCCATGGTCAGCCGCCAACCGGTTCGGCCATTGATTGCCGCCCGTATCCGCAACTCCGCCATGCTGGCGGTCGTGGCCTTGGTGTTCTACGTGCCTCTTGGAATCCTGTTCGGAGTGATCGCCGCCCTCAACCGGGAGAAACCCCTGGATCAGATCATCTCCGGTTTTTCCATGGCCTTCGTGGGACTGCCCGAGTTCGTGAGCGGTCTGCTGCTGATCAGCGCCTTTGCCTTCGGCTTGGCCCTATTCCCGGCCAACTCCTCCATCGCGCCGGGGACCTCCTTCATCAGAGCCTTTCCCTCCCTGATCCTGCCGGCGATTACCGTCAGCCTGACGGGTTTGGGCTACATCACCCGCATGACCCGAGCCAGCACCATCGACGTGCTGAGCACCGACTACGTGCGAGCCGCGGATCTCAAGGGACTGCCCAACCGGCTGGTGTTGAGCCGCCACGTGCTGCGCAACTCCCTGCTGCCCACCGTGACCATAGTGGCCATGGGTATCGGGTACCTGATCGGCGGACTGATCATCGCCGAGGCGGTGTTCGGTTATCCCGGGCTGGGGCGGCTGATCGTCTACGGAATCCAGCGGCGCGATGTGATTTTGATCCAGGCCTGCAGCATGGTGGTGGTTATGGCCTACAGCATCTCCAATCTTATAGCCGACATTCTCTATTCGATCCTCAATCCCCGGATCCGCTACCGTTAGCCGCCGTTGGCCCTCAGGAGAAAGCCATGGATGGAGACAGCCTGACCGCCCGCTTCATCGTTGAGATGAACTGGGAGGACCTGCCGGAGGAGGTGCAGAATAAAATCAAGATGTGCCTGATGGACGATCTCTCCGCCACCATCAGCGGTACCCAGGCTGAGGTCAGCCGCATCGCCACGGAGTTTGCCTCATCCTGCATGCCCGGCAAGCAGGCGACGATTCTCGTGCACGGTGAAAAGGCAACGGCCGCTGGTGCGGCCTTTGCCAATGCATCGGCCGCCAACGGTTTGGATACAGACGACGGCGCCCGCTACGCCTATGGGCACGCGGGAGCTCAAGTTTTTCCCGCAGCCCTGGCTGTAGCCGAAGCCGAAGGCTCGAGCGGGGCGCGACTGCTCAGCGGGATGGTCGCGGGCTACGAGGTAGCTCCCCGCATCGGCCGCTGCTGGCACGATGATCACGTGATCTATCAGGCTTGCGGCTCCTGGGGATCGGTGGCCTGTGCTGCAGTCGCAGCACATCTGCTGGGGCTCGACCCCGAACAGACCAAGAACGCCCTCGGCATCGCCGACTACCACGCCCCCAACCTGCCCATGATGCGGGACATAGCCCACCCGGCCATGGTCAAGCACGGGATCGGCTGGGGCTCCCTTACCGGCATCAGCGCGGCCGAGCTGGCCTCCCGGGGTTTTACAGGCATCCCCACGCTGCTCAGTGCCGAGAAATATCGGGAATGGGTCGAGGACATCGGCCGGCACTACATCATAGTCGACGGGGTGGGCTGGAAGGCAAGGGGCTACGCCTGCTGCGGCTGGGCTCATGCCGCAGCAGAGGGGAGCAGGAAGCTTCTGGATGAGCACCGTATCGATCCTCTGGACATCGACAGGATCATCGTCGAAACTTTCAGGGAATCCGCAGCCCTGGGAACCCGGCTCCCCACGACCACGGAGGAGGCCCAGTTCAACCTGGCCTGGCCCGTGGCGGCCATGCTGGTGGACGGGGAGATCGGTCCGGCTCAGACCCTGGAGCAGCGCCTGAAGGATGAGGAGATCCGCAGCATCGCAGCCAAGGTCGAGGTGCGGGAATCCGAGGAGCTGAACGAACTGTGCCGCCTGCTCCAGGAGGGTGATTCCCGCGGCCGCTTCGCCAGCCGGGTAACCCTCATCCTCGAGGACGGTAGGCAGCTGGACTCCGGCCTGGTGGACGGCGGCCTGTCCTATCCCCCAGTCGGCTGGGATCGGGTGAGCATGGAGGAGAAGTTCCACTGGCTGGTCGATCCGGTTGTAGGAAGGAACCGGGCTGAGGAGCTGGTGAAGTTGGTGTGGAGCTTCGAGAAACAGGGAGGTGTCGCCGAGCTCATCCATGCAACCCTGTCCACGGAGACCCCCGGAAAAACACCGGGAAGCTGAGATGGTACGACTCGACGACTACGAAAAACGGCTCCTGGCCGGGAAAGAGGGCAGGCTCAAACAGGTCTGTCTTGAGAACATCCTGCGTTACGCCGAGGTTTTGGGGGCGGGGCAGCTCTGCGAGGTTACCAAGGCCATCGTGTTCTGCGGAGCCCACAACTATCTAAACGTCAAACCCTCGGACACCCCCGATGAAATCTTCTCCCGGATGAATCTGGCCGTGGAAGAGATCGTCCCTTTCGACCAGACCTATGAGAACTGCTATATCCAGTCCTGCATCAGCCCCTGTGACCAGTACGAGCATGAACCCTTCACACAGAGCGGGGAGTTCTTCAAGAAGAACGCCGAGTTCCTCGAGCAGGCCCGCAGAGCCGGGGTGATCATCACCGGCACCTGTGCCCCCTATCTGACCGGCTGGCTGCCGATCCGGGGGGAGCACTTCGTAACCACCGAATCCGGGGTGACCGTAATGGGCAACTCGATATGGGGCGCCATGGGCAACTCCGACGGCATCGAGGCCGCCTTCTGGTCGGCCATCTGCGGCCGGACACCCAAGTGGGGCAATCATGTGGAGGAGAACCGGGCGGCGACCCACGTGGTGGAGGTCCAGGCTCAGGTGAACAGCCTGCTGGAGTGGGACCTGCTCGGGCGAGCCATCGGGGACCCGCTTCCCACCCGGGCCGTGCCGGTGATCAGAGGTGATTTTCGGGGTGTCACCTTCCAGTGCCTCCGCCAGCTGTGCACCACCCTGGCGATCTCCAGTAATTGCGAGATGTGCCACCTGGACGGCTATACACCGGAGGCCCGCAGCGTGGAGGATGCCCTTAGGGGCAAGAAACCAGCCGGCACCCTGGTGATCGATGAGCAGGCCCTGCAGCAGGCCTATGAAGCAGTCTGCGATCCGGGGGAGGGGGAAATCGACTTCGTCAGCCTGGGCTGCCCCCACTACGACATCGACCAGATCAAGCGGGTCTGCGATTACCTGAAAGGTAAACACATCAGCCCGAACGTGCATTTTATGCTCTGGACGGTGTACCCGATCAAGGCCATGGCCGATGAGAACGGCTACACCCGCATTATCGAAGCAGCGGGTGGACACATCTACACCAGCAGCTGCCCCGGATCGATGGGAGAGGTGTTCTTGAGCAACTACAATGGCTTCGTTTTCGACAGCCTCAAGCAGGCCGGTTCGATCAAATCGGAAACCAGCAGGCCCGTGTACTTCGCAGATGTGCAAGCTTGCATCGACGCGGCGGTAGCCGGCCGCTGGAAGGTGAAACATCGTTGGCCGCGATCACGCTGAAAGGCCGAGGGGTGATCCCCGGGATTGTTGAGGGGCAGGCCCTGGTCTGTCCCAAGAGTATCACCGGCTGGGGCGGTATCGACCCCAAGACGGGGATCATCAAGGAGTACGAGAACGTCAACCGGGGCAAGTCCATCAAAGGCAAGATCCTGGTCATGCCGGGGAGCAAGGGCTCCAACGGCTGGTCCTGCTACTTCGGGGCTGCCCGGGTGAGCGGTGCCGCGCCTCTGGGCTGGATCTTCACCCGCATCGACTCCAGCGCCGGGGTGGCCGCGGCGGTGCTGCAGATCCCCACGGTCGTGGATTTCCCGGAAGACCGGGACCCCTGCCGGCTGATCAAAAGCGGCGACAGGGTCCGTTTAAATGGCCGGAGCGGGAAGGTGGAGATTCTCGAGGCAGCAGGGTCTGAAGATGAGTCCGGCTAGAGGCAGAGCGGCCAAACAAAGCGCGGCGAACTCGTCGTCCCGCTTTGTAGTATTCGAACAAAGCAGCCGTCGGATGTGGTAGAATGAGGTATGTGAGAGAGAGGCCATCCGATGGATAGAAGAGGCGGTTTTGGAACTATCATCAATATCGATCTGACAGATCAACGCATCGAAAACCGGGAATTCACCAAACAGATGGCCCTCGATCATCTCGGCGGCTTTGGATACAACATACACTTCCTCTACACGAATCTCGAAGAGGGTACCGACGCGCTGGAACCGGAGAACATCATGATCGTGAGCCTGGGGCTTCTGACCGGAAGCGCGGCCCCTTCCTCCTCCCGGGTGCACATCAACGCCCTGTCGCCCCTCTCCGGCCTGATCGGCAGCTCCAGCGTGGGGGGCTTCCTGGGCGCGAAGCTCCGGTCGCTCGGAATCACGGCGCTGATCATCCGCGGTGCCGCGGCAACGCCGGTTTTTCTGGTCATCGATGAAATGGGTGTACGCTTTGAAGACGCCCGGGATCTCTGGGGTTTGGATACCCGTCAAACCGACGCCGCCATCAAGACGCTGCTCGGCGACCAGAAAGCGGAGATCCTCACCATCGGCACGGCCGGGGAGAACCGCGTCCGCTATGCCTGTATCATGGCGGGGATCGATCATTCGGCAGGTCACACGGGAATGGGCGCGGTGATGGGCTCCAAGCTGCTTAAAGCCATCAGCGTCAGCAGTAAAACGCGGTCGGAAAAAACGCCCCCGGAGGCGATGCCGGCGGTGCGGGAATACGTGAAGAGCATCCGGGACAGCGTCTCCCGCTACCGGGATTACTCCCAGCTGGGCAGCTCCGGAGATATCCTGGAGCTGAACGAGATGGGGCTGTTGGGCACCCGAAACTACCGTTCCATGCAGTTGGACGGGGCGCAGCGCATCGACGGCCGGAACCTCAAGTCCTACGTCGTGCGCAACATAACCTGTCCCCGCTGCATTGTGCACTGCAAGGCCGAGGTCGAGCTCAAGGAGGGCAAGTACAAGGGTTTTCGGGGCGGACGCCCGGAGTACGAGACCGTGATCGACCTGGGCGCCCTCTGCGGTCTTACGGACCCCGAAGCGCTCATGTACCTGTCCAACCTCTGCAACATCCTCGGCGTGGACACCATCTCCACGGGATCGGTGATCGCCTTTGCCATGGACCTGTACGACAGGAAGATTCTTTCCCAAGAACAGATCGACGGTATCGATCTGACCTGGGGCAATGCCGAGGCCATGGAACAGATCATGTACCGGATTGCAGGCCGGGTGGGGATCGGGGACGTCCTGGCCGACGGGGTTTTCCGGGCTGCCCGGAGAATCGGCGCGGGCGCGGAGAAGTACGCCTACCATGTGAAGGGCGTTGAGCTTTACGGTTCTGATCCACGGGGAATGATGGGCACCGCTCTCTCCTATGCGGTGAGCATGAGGGGTGGGGATTTCACAAGCGTGTACCCGGTCCCGGAGTTCCGCTATACCGAGGAGCGGGCGGAGAAGGAGTTCGGAACACGCCAGGCGGTGGACCGGATGGCCACCGAAGGCAAGGGCGCTCTTGTGCGCTACTGTCTGATCGTGAGCTCCATCATTGATTCCCTGGGGATCTGCAAGGTGCCGGCTCTGACAATTGCGGGCAACTACGACCTGGAAAAGGAGACGCGGTTAGCCCGGGCTCTGACCGGCCTGGATCTCACCAAGGAGAGGCTGCTGTACATCGGAGAACGGATCGTGAACATGGAGAAGCTCTTCAACCTGCGCTTCGGAGCAACCTCCGACCTGGATACCCTGCCGGAGAAGTTTCTCAACGAGCCGATCGGGGAGGGTCCCTCTACAGGGGCCAAGGTGAACCTGGAGCCGATGGTTCAGGATTTTTACAAAATCATGGGTTGGGACGGGCAGGGCGTGCCTTTACCTGAAACGCTGGCCGCCCTGAATCTGTCTTGATTCTCTGACAGCCGATTGGAGGTTGCGGCGATTGTATGCATGGACATTTGATCGCTATTGATTGCACGGGAAGTCAGCCGGTTTTGAAACGGGCCAGATAATCGCGGCCCTCGGGGGTGATCTCCTCTTTTCGCCCCTTGATCCAGCGGCGGCAGTTGGGACTCCCACACATACAGGCGAACTGCTTGACCAGACGGTCCTCGGTGTGGGCGTAATCCACGGTGATGGCCTCACCGATCTCGATATCTTTGAGGGCCGTAACCTCTCGTTTTGCAGGGTCGATGATCGCGTTGGGGTCGCAGCTGTGGAGCAGGCAGCCTGTGAAGTCCGGATCGTAGAGGTGGGTGTCGGGGGTGAGCTGCAGGCTGTGCAGGCGGTGCTCGTCGACGATTTCACCGCTGACCACGGTGATCAGCTCTCCGCGGATATAGGGCCGCAGTGTATAGACCCCCAGTCCTTTTCCGTCCCCCCGGTCCTCTACGACAAAATCCTGTCCCACTGTGTTGTACCTCCTCAGGAGGCCAGCTCTGCGAGTGCCTCGGCCACCTTATCTTTGACCTCGATCCGCCCCGCCTTGCGGGCGGCTGCGGCGTCAGTGGTGGGAAGGCCGTGGCGGTCCACCGCCGACCCTCCAGGAAGGGCTTCTCCTTTGTCCTTGGCATTCTTGATCTGGAAGAAGGGGATCTCGCTCATGGCCATATCCAGGATGATCGGTTTGTCCGCCGTGGGAACGGCGTAGGCCAGGGGCAAGGTGCCGAACACGCCCAGGGTGCCGCCGTGGGGAACCATGCAGCGGGTGCCTCCGTTGAACAGGGTGATGCCGATCAGATCCCGCCGGGCCAAGCCTTCTGACCATGGGGT
>CAZPPB010000072.1:0-18237 GCA_964588355.1 uncultured Spirochaetaceae bacterium
TGTACCTGACCCTGGGCAGCAAGTACGACAAGATGACCGCCTACTTCTACAACGCCCCCTGGAGAGAACAGAACCTGGAGAGCCTGGAGCTGGCCGAGCAGGCCTACCAGGTTGCGCTGCAGTACTGGGCGGAAGCCCGCAGATGGGCTGCCGGGCTGCCCTGGCTGTACTACAACCTCGAGGAGATTCAGAACTGGGAGGATGAGCGGACCCGGATCTGGAAAGGCGATCTGGACTACGGGGAGATCATCGGCACCCATCTGGACCGGCTTCAGCGGGTGCGTCAGCAGTTCCTCAGCATGGACGCAAACACCTACTAGGGTTTAACGGCTTCATCAAAGGATCAGCATGGCGTCCCCGTAAGAGAAGAACCGGTAGCCTTCCCGCACCGCTGTTTTGTAGGCGGGGAGGATACGCTGCCTTCCGGCGAAGGCGGAGACCAGGACCAGAAGGCTGGAGCGGGGGGTGTGGAAGTTGGTGAGCAGCCGGGAAACGACCTTGAACCTGTATCCGGGATAGATGAACAGAGAGGTGCTGCGCGTCCCTGCGGCTACACCCTGCAGATCATCGCTGTAGGCGGATTCCAGAGCCCGCACCACGGTGGTGCCTACGGCCAGGATCGTGCGTCTGCCCCGCAACGCCGCGTTGATCTTTTCGGCGGCATCCGGGGGAATATGGTAGCGTTCTTCGTGCATCCTGTGCTGTTCCACCCGCTCGGATCGTATCGGCAGAAAGGTGCCGGCCCCCACGTGGAGGGTGAGCTTGGCCAGGATCACGCCTCTGTGCTCCAGCTCCGCGAGAAGTTCCCGGGTCAGGTGCAGCCCGGCTGTGGGAGCCGCCGCCGATCCCGGTTCTTCGGCATATACCGTCTGGTACCGCTCTACGTCCTCACGGGTGTCCTGGCGGCGAATGTAGGGAGGCAGAGGCACGTGCCCGTGGGTTTCCAGATACTCCGCATCGATCGGAGGAGTGAAGCGGAGATAGCGAAAGTCCTGCGGCGTACCATCGGAGATATCGCCGTTGCCCTGGTTTTCAGCAGTCGAGTCGCGGACCAGCGAGTCCGGGGGCAGGTCCGCTTGGGCTACAACCTCGGCTGTAACTCCATCGGCGAATGCGAACATCCTGCCCGGCCGCTGTTTCCTGGCCTTGGCGGCCAGAGTTCGCCACACTCCCGGTCGAAGCTCCCTCAGCAGGATGAACTCCACCCGCCCACCTGTGTCCGCGGCGGTTCCGTAAAGCCGGGCGTTGATAACCCGCGTTGCATTGAGAACCATCACCGTGCCCTGTTCCACGTAGGAGGGAAGCTGTTCGAAGCGGCTGTGCAGGATTTGTCCGCTGTCCCGATTGACCACCATCAACCGGGAACCGCCCCGTTCGGGGCTCGGCTGTTGGGCTATCGACTCTTCCGGAAGATTAAAAGAGAAGCTGCTCGTCTTCACGCTGTTCGAGTTCCAGATGCTGGTAGGCCAGGTGCGTGGCTGTTCTACCCCGGGGAGTTCTCTGGATCAGTCCCCTCTGGATCAGGTAGGGTTCGTAGACATCCTCCAGGGTGTCCACCGCCTCCCCGATGGATATGGCCAGGGTCTCCGAACCGACCGGACCGCCTTTGTAGTTTTCAATCACCGTTTTCAGAATATCCCGATCCAATTTGTCGAGGCCGAGGGTATCGATGTCCAGGGAACTCATCCCACGCTTTACGATCTCGGAGGTGATGAGCCCGTCGGCCCATACCTGGGCGAAGTCGCGCATACGGCGCAGCAGTCGGTTGGCGACTCGGGGGGTCCCTCGTGAACGGGAGGCGATCATACTGCAGGCCGCCTCTTCGAGCTCGATGTCGAGGATCCCCGCGGAACGATGGATGATGCTTTCGATATCTTCATCCGTGTAGAAATTCAAACGGGAGGTGATGCCGAAGCGGGAATACAGGGGGCCGGAGACCAGGCCGGTCTTGGTCGTGGCGCCTACCAGGGTGAACGGCGGCAGAGGGATCTTGATCGTGCGGGCGCCGGGGCCCTGCCCCATAACCACGTCGATTTCGAAGTCCTCCATGGCGTTGTACAGCATCTCTTCGATGACGGGCCGCAGCCTGTGGATCTCATCGATGAAAAACACGTTTTTCTCACCAATGGTGGTCAGAATGGCGGCCAGATCCCCCGGACGTTCCAATGCGGGAGCCGAGGTGGCCCGGAACTGAACGCCCAGCTCATTGGCGATGATCCCGGCCAGGGTCGTTTTTCCCAAGCCCGGGGGGCCGGAAAAGAACACGTGATCCAGGCTCTCCTGCCGCTGCCGGGCAGCCTGGATGAACACGGCCAGATTGTCCTTCAGGCCTTTCTGCCCGAGAAACTCCGTGAGGTTTCTGGGGCGCAGGGTGTATTCCTCCCGGTCCTGATCGGGATTGAAGGTTCCCGCCGTGACCCTGTTGTCCTTCATGCGGCCCCTCCTGCGCCCGGTTCCTCCCTGTCGGCACCGGCCTGAACCGCACCGCCGACACCCCCGGCAGCCGGCTGAGATCCGCCGGACAGTTGAGACAGGGCTCTCTTGAACAGCTCCCGCTCCAGATCTTCGTTGTTCAATTCCCGCTCCCGGAGGCCGCGGGCGGCGGAAGAAACGGCGTTCTTGGCGCTTCGCCTGTCGAATCCCATCCCCACCAGGGCATTGGCGATATCTTCTTCAAGGGAAATCCCCGCCGGAGTGGATACCGTCAACTTGCCTTTCAGTTTCAGCATTATTTTCTGGGCGGTCTTCCTGCCGACCCCGGGTATCGTCGACAAAAGGTCCAGATCCTCCGCTTCCAGAGCGTCGACGAAGCGCCCGACCTCCACACCAGAGAGAATCTTGAGCGCCTGCCGGGGGCCCACGCCTTCGACCTTGAGCAGGTCCAGAAACACATCCCTTTCCAGGTTTTGAGAAAATCCATACAACCGCATCTGATCGTCCCGATGATACAGGAACACGTACACCTTTGTGCTCTGACCGACTTCGGGAAGATCATCGCTGCTGCTCCTGCTGATATGGATCTCCCACTCAACCGCACCGGCGGACAGATACAGCCGCTCTTCGTCCTTGTAGGAAATCTCACCGCTGATGCTGTTAAACATGAGGCAACCCCGCATCGGGAAGATGACTCCGAAAACTGGAAAAGTTGGCGTGACAGAAGGCTGCGGCCAAAGCGTCGGAGGCGTGATCCGGTCTGGGAAGTTCCGCCAGGTTGAAGATCATCTTGAGCACCTGTTGAACCTGCGCCTTCTCCGCCCTTCCGTTGCCCACCACCGCCTGCTTCAGCTCCAGGGGCGTGTACTCGGCAAAGGGAACTCCCCGAGATGCCAGGGTATAGAGGACCACGCCCCGGGCCTGAGCCACGGGAATGGCGCTTTTGGAGTTCTTGGAAAAATATACGGTTTCGATACCCGCTTCCTCGGGTTCGTAGGTGGTGATGATGTCCATGATTCCCTGATGGATCTGAACCAATCGTTCTCCCATGCCGTCTCGGGGAGAGGTTCGGACCGTTCCATAAGCGATGCAGCGGAATCGGCTGCCGGAGCAGCGGATAACGCCATACCCCGTGAAGGCCAGTCCCGGGTCAATGCCGAGGATTACTTTCATTCATCCAGGCTGAAACCCTCGGGGATGTCGAGATTTGTGGACACGTTTTGGACGTCATCGTGGTCCTCCAGCGCTTCGATCAGGCGCAGGACCTGGGCCAGTTTATCCTCGGGCACCTGCACCTGAGCGTCGGCGATCATGGTGACCTCCGCCGATAGATGCTGGAACTTCCCTCCCTCCAGGGCTTCGAGAACCGTTTCGAAGTCATCCGGTTCGGTGATCACTTCTATTTCACCATCGGTTTTAGCCACATCCTGGGCTCCCCCTTCCAGGGCTGCCTCCAGGATGGCGTCCTCCGTGTACTCCGAAGCGTCGTAGACGATCAGTCCCTTGCGATTGAACAGGTAGGCTACGCTGCCGCTCTCACCCAGATTTCCCCCGGCCCGGGACAGGATGTGGCGAAGTTCGGCGGCTGTTCGGTTCCTGTTGTCCGTAAGTACTTCGATGAAAATCGCCACGCCGCCGGGGCCGTAGGCTTCGTAGGTGAGCTCGGTGTATTCGGCACCCTCCAGATCTCCGGTACCTTTTTTAATAGCCCGATCGATGTTGTCTTTGGGCATGTTGGCCAGTTTGGCTTTTAGCAGGGCGGTGCGCAACCGGGGATTGGCGTCCGGATCTCCCCCGCCCGCCCGGGCGGCTACGCTGATCTCCCTGATGATTTTCGTAAACACTTTGCCGCGTTTTGCATCCACGGCGCTTTTTTTATGTTTGATAGAGGCCCATTTGCTATGGCCGGACATACTGTATTTCTCCTTCGCCCGTGAATTTAGCACGCTCCTCATTGGGGTGTCAAGCTGAGTGTACCTGCAGCGCAGCGGGAACTAGGGGCAAGCCGCTCCTATCGGACATCAATTCAAAAAAATGAACTTTTTTTAAGATAGTATTGAAATTTTTTTTCTTGCTACGATACTATTGCTCTGCTATGTTCTCCGAGGACCGCCCCCAGCTATTACTCTCACAGAGCGGAACAAACCGGGATCAGCGCAAGCATATCCGTATGGAACACAGCGGATCGGTGCAACTTGTCGGAGAGGGACGGCGTTTCAACGGGCAAGCCGTCAACATCAGCCGCACCGGAATGCAGGTCGTGGTCAACCTCCCCGATTCCTACGAGTCCGTACGATCGATCACCTTTGCCCTGCCGAACACCGAAAACACGATCGAACTACCCTGCCGTATCGTGCGATCCCAGAGGGAACAGGACAACGGACACGAGGGAATCCTAGGGGTGGAGTTCTCTTATCGGGGGGAAGCGCAGCTTCTGCTCATTGAAAACTACATCCGGGAGATCAGGCACGGCCAGCTGAGTTGTTCCGATGAACAAAGCGATCTTCGTCAAATACCGCGTACCCCGTGCACGATCACGGATGTGGCGACGGACAGAGATGACGTGCAGGTGCATTCGATCGACAACATCTCTGGAGACGGTCTCTTGATCAGCTTCACGGGGAATTTGCAGCCTGCCGACGGGCTACGGTTGTATTTCCGCACTCCCGACGACTCCAAGAGGATAACCCTCGCTGGTCATGTTGTATACGTGATCGAGAACGAATTCCAACGCAGCGCGACAGCCGGAATCCGCTTGAACGACTCCGGACACATGAACCGAATCCGAGTTCGGAACTTCATCATAAGCTGCCATTCCGTCTACGCCTTGAAAGGTGTATGCGATCATCTCTCACAGAACGAAAACAACGGCGAGTTTCAGATCACGGACTCGAACAAGATCCTGGAGATCATGTCCAAACTGTTGACGGGCAAAATACCGGTGAATCTGTTGCTCACACATTCCTTGAAAATCATCAATCTCCACATCGAAGGGCTTTCCCGCGAGAACCGAACTTTCGAAATGAGTAATCCGACCAAATTGAATCCACAAGCATTTTCTGATTCCTCTGCAACCTACTTCAGTTTTATGCTGGAAGCAGGGAGTTATTTCTTCAGAACGGAGAGGGTCGGGCTCACCGACGGCTGCATTACCTGTAAACTGCCGCTTAAAATCTTCCGCTCAGAAAAACGCTCCTACCGTAGAAAATTCATGGAGTTCGCCGGAAACCTCCGACTCCTTGTTGCTGACGCAGAGGACGGTACGATCGCTGTGAACGCCCAAATCATCGACATGAGTAAAAGAGGCTTCCTCTGTCAAGTACACGTACCGGTGACGATTCTCAGTTCGCTGCAGCCCGGTTCGCTCATTAAATATGAGATTGACGGTGAGTTGGGCTTGGGTAAGGAAGGAGAGGTACGACACCTTAAAAAAATCGCGACCTACAATGAGGGCATCGTCGTTCAGCTCGGGATCGAAGCGGGAATAAAACGTCGTTCTTTTGTATTTAGAAAAGTATCGACGCCTGCGCTGGAAAGCGCGGTAAAACTGCGACAGCATGCTTCCTGCGAGAAAAAATACCGCACACACTCAATTCCGGTAACGTACAACAACGCGGCCAATCAAAACATCAGTGGGTTGGTGAATACGACGCAACTGTACGCTCGAACCCCCGTAGTTGTCATACCCCCAGCGTTCGGTAAAAAGAAAGAAGCCCTGTCTCCTTTCGTCACGACGCTTCTGTACAACTTTGCTCTACAGCACAAGGATATCACGGTAATACGCTACGACGGGATCAACCGACCCGGGGAGAGTCACAACGATTATCCTAATCGCCAACGCGGCTACGAGATGCTGCGCTACAAGGTAAGCCAGGGATTGGATGATCTGATATCGACTTTGGATTTCATCCACGATAATCCGTTTTTCCAAGCAACCGAAGTAATCCTGTTAACGTTCAGTATGTCCGCAATTGATGCTCGGAAGCTGTTGTCCTCATACCACGGTGCCAGGTACGGGATTGGGCTCTGGATTGCCTGTATGGGGGTAGCCTGCGCCAAGACTACGATCGGAAACATCCTGGCCGGGATCGACGTCATCAGCAACCACAAAATGGGCATCCCCACCGGCATACACGGAATGCTCGGCCACATTCTCGATATGGATCGGATCGCCAAGGACCTGATCGAGAAAAAGTACGCCTACATGACGGATTCCAGGCAGGACATGGCGAAGATCGGGGTTCCGATTTTGTGGATCTACGGCCGGCACGATAAATGGGTAAGCGCCGAGGAAGTTCACGATATTATGAGTGTGGATTCAACCGGCCATCGGGAGGTTATCGAGCTGGAAACCGGACACAACCTGCGGACCAGCGATGAGGCAATCCAGACATTCAAGCTGATCAGCAACCACATCTACAAAGCTCTTTTTGGCAGTTGGATCGAGCCCGTTGATCCTCCCAAAGACGAGATGCTGAGATTGATCAGCTACGAAAGGGAGCGGCTGGAACGTATCGAAACGGTCAAAAGTACGGACTACTGGCGTTCCTATCTGATCGGGGACAATCAGCTGAGCTCGGGGTACGATTTTTATAGAAATCTGAAAGAATTCAGGGATTTCCTGAGCTGCGAGATCGAGCTGCTGAGTTTGGAACAGGGAAACCGGGTCGCTGACATGGGTTGCGGCACAGGACTGCTGTTGGAGGCTCTGCTCAAGGAGTACATGCTCAACGGACACGGGGATTTTAAACTCGATATCGAAGCGGTCGAACTGGTGCCCGAAGCGCTGGAAAAAACCCACCAGAAGTGCAACTCGATCATGCTCTCCAGTCCCCGACGCGCAAACGTGAACGTTCGCTACCATCTGGCCGACCTGGAGCCTAGCCGGTTCATTCCTGTCTGTAAATTCATCAACGATTCAAAATTGGATTTGAATTTTCTACGGAATAGAATCTCCGGTTTGAAGAACGCAATGATCGACAAGCTGTTCGAGATCGAATCGTCACAGTTGTATGAGATTATGCGGGGATCGGACCTCAGCCGACCTGTAATGGAGTTCGTTCAACAGTTACCGACGCAGAGCCTTCAGGATGTCGTAGTAGAGTTCAACAGGGCGGCACGCTTCGTTAGGCGGGCTCTTGTCCCCGAGGATTTCATCGACGCCCCGGGCTACGGCTATTCCGATCCCGGAAAGACCGTCGACTACTCGAAGGTCGGCGCCGACGCCCTTCGATTCAACACTCTCGATTTCGATCGAAGCGGCCTGTGTTTCAACATCCCCTTCCAGGATGAAATATTCGATAGGATAGCCGCCAGCCTGCTGCTCTCCTATCTGTTCAACGGCGAGTATCTGTTTCCCGAGTTGTACAGAACCCTGCGCCCCGGCGGAATTCTGCTGGTTTCATCGATGAAGCCCGACTCGGACCTTTCTACTATTTTCACAAATTATATCGACGATATAGAAAAATCGGCAAAAGGCTTCTTCGAATACCGCGACATTCGCACCAGTTTCACGCAAGCCCGGGCGATGTTGAACGAGGCTTCCGAGCTCTTCGAACTGGAGGAGGATGGGCATTTTTATTTTTACAGCGCAGATGAGCTCTGCGATCTTTTCACAAAGCATGGACTTACGGAAGTAACCACGCATTTCTCTCTAGGTGATCCAGCTCAGGCGGTGATTGTAACGGGAAGAAAGCCGATCCACGAGTAAGATCATGGCGCTTGCCGACCAGGTCACAGAATCTCTAAAAAAATGGCAGCGTTACCCCTGCTTCATCGAGCTGGCACCGAATCGGAATCCCAGAGCAGTATTCGCGGATCAGCTCATTGAGGACATCGACACGTTCAGCGAGTCGCTAAAAAAATGGGGCATTTGCAGAGGTTGTCCGGTACCGATCTTCCTGGACAATTCGATCGACTTCGTCGTCGCATTCTTCGGACTCCTGAAACTCGGAGCGGTGCCCGTCATGGCCAAGATGGAGTATGGAACAGTCGAACTCGAAGAAATCTTCAAGAACTCCGGCCCCACAGCGGTGATCACCGAAAGCCATCAATTAGAAAAACTGGGCAAATACACCGCCGATATCACAGTAGTCTCGCACACGAACAACCGTTTCAGGGTAACCCAGTGCTCGAAACCCGGTTCTGTGCGCCTGAGTGAAGAAATCGCAACGATCAACTACACGTATCGGGGGTACGGTTATCCGCTAGGCGCTCTGATTCCCCACTATCAATACTGCCAGGGCGCCGAGGGATTTCAGCAATGCCTGTTGAGCAAACCTGGTGACAAGATCCTTGCACTTCTGCCCATGCAGCACATCTTTACTCTCGTCAGCGCCGTTTTCTTCCCACTCTTGAACCAGCTCACATCGTTGATAGTCCGTACCATGCACCCGCGCTATCTGTTCGAGTATATCAATCAGTACGGTATCGAATTCATAACGACCGTACCGGAAGTGTTTTCCATGTTGCTTAGGCTGTCTGATGAAGCCTGCTGCATACCGTCTGAGGTTTTTGTATCCGGTGGGAGCGTGCTATCGGTCGATTTATACCATCGACTGAAAGAACGGTTCAAAATCGAGATGCTCAATGGATACGGCTTGACAGAGTATACTCCCGCCACCGGCAACATCCGTGGCCTATCCAGGTCGGGCACAATCGGGCAACCCTGTTCGGGCGTCGATCTCATGATTCACGATCCGGACGAACAGGGTGTTGGCGAAATCTGGCTGAAAAGCGAGCAGATGTGCAGGGGATACTATCGCCGGGGTAGAGAAACCGGGGAATCCTTTGTTGACGGATGGTTCAAAACCGGCGATCTGGGTAAAGCATCGGAGAAACATGTCATTTTTGTCGCGGAAAAGAAAAAAACCCGAAAGGTCAACGGCAACATCGTGGATCTGAAAGAAATTGAGCGCGCGCTGGGTAGAAATCGCCGAATCAAAGAGGCAGAGGTTTGGGGCGAACAAAACCAGATCAAGGCACGGGTCCGCCTTCGAAGTGTGACCGGGGATTTACAGAAAGAGCGATCGAGCATCCGTGCGCAGTTGCGGGGTAGGATCGCGGATTATAAGATCCCAACGGCGATAGAGATTGTTTGAGAAATCCTGTATGATGGTGAATGAAAATGAACACGGATTCAGGCCCAAAAAACGAAGGACATCAGCGAGGAGCCGTGGACGATCAACGCAGGCACGTGCGCGAGGTCATCGCCGGTATTTCCAGGATCGATGTATCCGAGCTGGCTGATGATGTGAATGTTAGAGAAGAACTCGGCATAGACAGCCTCATGGCTATGGAGATTATAGCGACCATCGAAAAGGCTCTGCAGATCCATATCGACGAGGCTCAGTACGCCGCTATCGAAACAGTCGGTGATTTCATCGATCTGGTGATTGCCGCGTACCGGGACACAAATGACTGAGCGAAGACTCCGCATACTTCTTATCTCACCTTCGGCTTCGTATTTTATCAATGACAGTGAATTCGAAGAGTACGTACGGACTTCACGTGATATTCGAACCATTCTGCATTTCTGGAGCGGTATCGGGCTGGGATTGCCGACCATAGCAGCTCTGACCCCGGAAACTCACGACGTACGGATTGTCGACGAAAACAAAGAAGCAATACCGTCAGATGGAAGTTTCGATATTGTCGGAATCACGGCGATGACTCACCAGGCGGATCGCGCCTATGAGATCGCAACTGATTTCCGGCGGAGGGGATGTTACGTCGTTATAGGTGGCATTCATGCGTCTGTGTGTCCGCGAGAAGCTATGCGCTACGCCGATTCTGTGTTTGTCGGAGAAGCCGAGAATATGTGGCCGGCATTTCTGTCCGATTTTTTGCAGAGTTCCCCAAAACGAATCTACAATCACTCCGACTACAGGCCCGTCGAAATGAGCGATAGCCCCGTGCCCAAGTACAGTCTGCTGGCCAAATACTCCTATCCGGTGGTTTTTGTACAAACCACGCGCGGGTGTCCGCATGACTGTGAGTTCTGTGTGGCATCGAATGTGTATGGGAAAAGATACAAGAGAAAACCCATATCGCAAGTGGTAGAGGAGATTCGGGAAATCAAGAAGTACTGGAAACGTGCCCAGATAGGTTTCGCGGATGACAACATGTTCGTAGACCGGCGGTACTCACGGGCACTCGTAGAGCGGTTTAAAGAGCTTGTTTTCTCCTGGTTCGCCGTGTGTGATGTCTCGGTAGCCCAGAACGAAGAATTGCTCAGAGCCATGCACGAAAGCGGATGCAGAACCCTGCTGATAGGATTCGAGAGCGTACGAGAGGACAACCTGCAGGGTATCAATGAGAACAGGTGGAAGGCAAAACAACTGGCCCACTACCCTGCGTACGTCCAGAAGATACAGAAGCACGGAATCGGGGTGTACGGGTCTTTTATCCTGGGCTTCGAACAAGACACCCAAGAGACAGTGGACGAGATCATCGATTTCATCAATTCGAACAACCTTCTCGGCGGACACGCCACGATTCTGACGCCCCTACCTGGGAGCAGACTCCGGGATAGACTCGAGAGAGAAGGAAAAATTCTTGATAGAGACTGGAAATGGTATACCTTATGGAATGCAGTCATAAAACACGCGAAATTCTCCCCTGAAGATCTTGAGCGTGGAGTTATGACGATTTTCAAAGGTATCTACAACCCGGAAAGCAACAAGAGACGATCGGAGTACTTCAAACGAATCTACGGGGAACTGGTCCAGGTGTAATCGACCGACTTTGCTTGAGGTAGCTGGATGAGTCAGAGTTCCTTGCGGGAAAAATTCGAACAAGAAAGAATCCAAATCGCGAGACGGCAGACCAAGCTGTCAGCAGTAGTGTCGAGCATCGCCTTCATGCTGTTCAACATACTGGATCACTTCATGTATCCGGAGATCTATGCTGAGCTGCTGTTTATCAGACTGGTCGTGGTCGCGGTAAACATCGGCATATTTTTCCTCATGGACACCAGAATCGGCAGCCGATACCCACGGGAGTTCGCGATGTTGGAGTATCTGTTGTACGGCGTGTCCATCGTAATCATGATTCATCTGGCCGGAGGATATGTAAGTCCTTACTATGCTGGTATTAACATCGTCCTTTTCGGATTTATTTTTATCCTTCCTCTGGATGCCATACGCACGTCGATAGTCTGCGCCCTGATTTATATTGCATATATTCTACCGATCATCTGGCTCCAGACCATCGAAAACATGGCCCTGTTTCTAAACAACAACTTTTTTCTGCTTTGCACGATTGCACTGGCAATCCTGACTTCCCAGCTTTCTACCCAGATGCAGTTCAGAGAATTCAGCGCCCGCTACAGCCTGGCCGAAGCCAACGAGGAACTGAAGAAACTGGATGTATTGAAATCCCAGTTCTTCGCCAATGTGAGCCACGAGGTTCGCACTCCCCTCACCTCGGTCATCAGCCCCATTCAGAGCCTCTATCAGGGGGATATGGGCGAGTTGATGCCGGAACAGACCAGACTGGTCAGCCAGATGTACAGAAACAGCCTGAAGCTCCTGGACATGATCAATCAGATGCTCGATTTTTCCAAATTCGAAGCGGGGAAGATGGAGCTGCGCCTCGGGCCTGTGGATCTCGACGAAACGATACGGGACATCATAGCGGTGTTCGAGGATGTTACCGAGCGAAAGGGGGTCAAGCTCGGGTGCGTGCGGGAGGCCAGGATACCGCCCCTTTATCTGGATATCGACAAACTCGAGCGGATCCTAATGAACCTGCTGAGGAATGCCATCAAGTTCACCGAAAGCGGCTCGATTACGGTCCGAAGCGCAAAGAAGAAGGGGTTCATCGTAATCGAGGTGGAAGACACCGGTATCGGCATACCCCGGGACCATCTGCCGCATATCTTCAAGAGGTTTCAGCAGGTGGACACCTCCAGCACCCGCAGATACGAGGGAACCGGCCTGGGGCTTACGATCGTCAAGGAAGCGATCGACCTGATGAAGGGATCGGTAGAGGTGTTCAGTGAGGAGGGCAAGGGCACCCGCTTCGTACTGCACCTGCCGGATAATCTAGACGAACTTGTTCCCGATTCGTTCATCGAACGAAGGATGGATGAACGGCGCAAGCTGAGTCTGACCTTCCGGGGAAACGACCGCAGGAAAACGGACCGCAGAAAGGCGGATGTAGAAAAACTGTCTGTGGACGATCTGGCGCTAGTCGAGAAAGAACTTCCCGGCGAACCGGCGGAGGAACAGCCGAGCGAATCCGCATCCGGAGAAGAACCGACCGAGGTCGTTCTGCTGGTGGAGGACAATGCGGATCTGCGCAACTACATCAGCAAGATGCTCAGACGGTTCGGCCACGGGGTGCTTACCGCGGAGGATGGATTGGACGGCTGGCATCAGGCTCGAAACGAGCTCCCGGATATCATCGTATCAGATGTGATGATGCCGCGGATGGATGGCTTCGAGCTGGTGAACAAGGTAAAGTCGGATGAGAAAACCAAACATATTCCCGTTATTCTCATAACCGCCAAACATGAGCTGGATTCCAAGATCGAAGGTTTGAAAACAGGGGCGGACGACTACCTGTCCAAACCCGTGAATATCCGGGAGCTGGATGCCCGGATCGCGAACCTGCTGACCATGAGGAAGTTCCAACTCGCCCTTGCCCACACCGAGGAATTGAAGACGCGGATGGAAGAGCTGACCATGAGCTTCTCCGAGTCCCTTGCATTGCGCAGTGCCGAAACCTGGAAGCATTCTTCTGATGTTCTGAAGCTGGGAAAGATGATAGCCGAAGAGGCCGGAATTGAAGTCACTCAGGTTCTCCGGGATTCCCTACAGCTCCACGATATCGGAAAACTCGGTATTCCCGACAGGATCCTGAACAAACCGTCCAGTCTCTCCGAAGAGGAATGGACGGTAATGAAAACCCACTCCGAGCTCGGCGCGAATATCTTGGTAAATCATGAGCCGTACAAGGAGGTTAGTGAGATCGTGCTGGCCCATCAGGAACACTACGACGGGACGGGGTATCCGAACGGCCTCAAGGGCAAAGAGATACGCCAGGAGGCTCGCATCATCGCCATAGCCGACGCCTACCACGCCATGACCAACAACAGACCCTATCGAGAAGCCCTCTCACCTGTTACCGCGGTCCGGGAATTGCTCAGACACAGCGGCAGCCAGTTCGACCCCAGTCTGGTCAAGGCGTTTATAGACGGATTGCTGAAAGAGGGTAAGATCAGAAAGAGCGACCTCAAAACCGCTGAGGTCGAGAAATCCTCATAATCCTCCGCTGCGCGAGAGCGGCCAATAGCGGTACAAGACTTTACCCAGAATTTGATCCCTCGAGACCGTTCCCCAGGAGCGGGAATCACTGGACCCCGGGCGGTTGTCGCCCAGCAGGAAGTACTGATCTTCGCCCAACGTCAGGGGCGGGTGTTCGCCGGAAAAAGGGAACTCCTTGGCCCACCCTTCCGGCAACGAGCCTACGAGGAATTCGTAGGATTGGGGGATCAGCTCCTGCTCCGCAACAAAGGTGCTGCCGCCTTCCGGGCGGATGTAGGCGGTGAAGCCGGAAATTCGGATCGTATCCCCCGGTACAGCCACGATCCTTTTAATCATATATGCGGGAACCCGTCTTCCCGATTCATCCCGCACTACGCTGCCCCGCTGGAACGAGAAAAAGCGGACCAGAGACTCTACCAGGGAGAGGGGCACGTGCGGGCGGCCGTACAGCGGCGAGTGAATCACGACGATATCGCCTCGAGCCGGCTCCTTCAAGGGTGGAAGTTTTGCCCTAAAAAAAAGGATGTTGGCTCCGTAGACCAGTGGCGACACGAAGATCCTGTCCCGAGCTTCCAGCAGCGGTTCCATGGAAGCGGATTCCACCTGGAATGTCGCAAGGAACATGCTGGAGATGATCAGATAGAGAATCAGAGTCAATACGAGCAGCTTCAGCAGCTTCTGTACCAGTCCTCGGCCTAAACGACCTCGGAAACCGGAGCTGTATCGTTCATAGGTCGAAAACATTAACGGATGCCGCCGAGCCGGGTAAGCGGCCAATAGCGGAAAAGCGCCCGCCCCAGTACTTTTTCCATTCGGACAGCTCCGAAGTAGCGGGCGTCTCGGGAGTCGTCCCGGTTATCGCCCATTGGAAAGATGTGGTCCTCGGGCACGTACCAGCCCCTTTCGAGCAGGCGCCACTGACTATGAAAGAGGTGACTGTATGGTTTCAACGCATAGAGAGTTTTGTATCGCGATTTTTCCACGGCAACATTGTCGATCAGTGCCTGCTGCCGCCAGGATACGCTGCCGTCGTCACTTTTCGTAGTGCGGAAGTAGCGATCTATCGCCCTTTGCTGCTCCTCGGTTGGATCCAATCTGCTGTCCAGCAATGCCAGGCCGATCCCGGCCTGTTCGAAGTACCCATACTCGGAGGGAGCGAACATCCTGCGGATCTCATAGTCAAAACCTAGAGTCTCCTTGAGCTGCTCTTCCGCTATCCATTCCGTTTCACCCGTGAGAAGGAACTCGACATTGCCCTGGTTCAAGCGCAGGCGGTCCCCGGGCATGCCCACGGCCCGCTTGATCAGGAAGTGGTGCTTTGGATTGCCGAACTCGTCCTTGTCGATATCCACCAGGGAGAGGGTTACCATGTAGATCACGCGCTGGAGAATGTCCATGACCGGACCGATCGGTATATAGGTAGGATTCTCGAATATAATGATTTCCGCTCGGCGGGGCTTACGTGGCAAGTTCAGCTTCATTATACCCGGGACCAGTTCGGGCCCGTAGATCAGTTTGTTGACGAATATGCGGTCGTTGATTTCCAGGGTGGAAACCATGGACTGGGAGGGAATCTGGTAGGCCTGGAGAAGAAACTGGTTGATCAGAAGAACGATGAGTATTGCCGAGCCGATCGCTTCCAACCAATCTAGAACAACGTTTTTCTGCTTCTGACGTTCCTTCTTGGCCAGCCTACGCCGTTTCCTCCAGGTGAGAAAGCGTTCGGTGGCCCGCTGTATCCTCACGCCCCATTCGGTTAAATCCACTATCCAGCTCTCCGATCGACAACTCTAAAATCGGTACGGGTTCTTCTAATTAGTAACACGAATCCTCTCCGATTGACAAGGCAACTTGCCCCTCCTATAATTCTTCGAACTATGGCCAAGAAGAAGCGCAAACCGATAAGACGAAAACCTCAACCTGTAGAATCCCGGGAGGAACGGAACGAAGTCGTCCTGAAACCTTTTCTCGGCATGTCCCCCGGCCTCTATTTGACGATCCTCTACGCCCTGTTGATTTTATTTGTTCTGTTCATGCTCCTCTTCTATAAAGGTTTGCGGGACAACGGTGAGTATCTTCGTGTCAGTACCTTTCCGCCCGGCGCTTCCGTCAGAGTCGACGATCAGTATATCGGCTCATCCCCCTGTGAGGTGCTGGTCAAACGGGGAAGCCATCAAGTAACTGTCAGCAAACCACATTTCGATCCTGTAGTTCTCGAAGATAATTTTGCTGGCCCGGTGTTTGGTACTCTTTTCGTCAGACCTCGCCGTGATTTGGACATCGATTTGGTTCTCTCCGATCCGGCAGCCCTTGTCAGGCAGGGCTTGGAGGATTTTGCCGCCAATCCGCACATCCCAGAAATACTCGTGGAGACGGTTTGGGGCGGACACAGTTCCGCCGCTGGAATAAGGGCTTTGCATAGTTTTGTGGACATAGCAAAGTATTTTGTAACAAATCCTCTGCAGATGCACAGCTATCTGTATGCCCTGAGTGCGATAGAAGCCGACGTGGGGGCGATGACTCCGGCCAGTCTTCTCTCTACTGTAAACAAAATAGTACAACTTAATCAAAAATATGAGAATTTCCCGTTCTGGCTGGCTGTAGCTCTTCAGGGTGACGCAGCGGAGGAGGACGATCCGGTCCAGCGCCTCATGGATACGCCGTGGTTTGCAGATATGCTGGCAGCCTATCGGGGGCGTTACCAGCAGCTGCGAAATCAAGCTGTAGCGCAAATGCAAATGGGGACAGGCGTGGCCGTCACCGTCCAAGGTCTGCGCTTCGTCAACGTTCCCGGAGGAGAATCGATGCAGGGAGACGGGGAAACAGGGTTCGCCTCGGTGCAGCTCCCCCACCCCGTTTCGGTTCCCTCTTTCCTGATGGGAGAGACCGAGGTGTCCAACAGTTTGTTCCAGGCGTTTCTCGAGGAAAATCCTGATTGGGCTCCCGGAAACAAATCTATGTTGATCAAACAGGGATTCGTAGATGAACAGTACCTTTCGACCTTTCCGGATGCGGCCGATCGCGCGGATTGGGGAGACCTGCCTGTTACGGGCGTTTCATTCTACGCTGCTCGGGCTTTCTGCCAGTGGCTGACCTCCCGGCTGCCTCCGGACTATTCCGGGTATTCGGCCAGGCTTCCTTTCGAGGCTGAATGGGAGTGGGCATCCCGCGGAGGCCTGATCGGAGCGGATTACCCAACGGGACGGCCCTCGGCAGCAGATCACTTCTACGCTCCGGACAGCAACGGCCCCTCCCCGGTCGGGATTTCGGCACGGAACGGTTATGGCCTGCAGGACATGACAGGCAATGTATGGGAGTGGTGTATGGACTGGTACTCGCCTGTTAAGTACCTGTTCACCTCGATGAATTCTGAAAACAACGACTTTGACTCGAGCCACGAGCTGCCCTTCGGAGCCGAGAAGGTTATCCGGGGAGGATCTTGGGCCAACGAACAGGAGCTGATCAAGGTATCTACCAGAGGCTCTCAGCCCCCCGACTGGTGCACCCCCTACCTCGGTTTCCGGGTTGTCCTGTCGAGGTACGTTCCTTGAGCGATTCCTCCAAACCGGCAAAAACCGGAAAAAAAAGCCTCGCTGTCAACAGGAAAGCCCGCTACAACTACGCGGTTGAAGACTCCCTGGAGTGCGGCATAGAACTGCGGGGAACCGAAGTGAAATCCATGAAGGAGCGGAGCTTCTCCTTCAGCGACGCCTACGCAAAGATCGACAACGGGGAGTTGTGGCTGGTGGGCCTTCACATCACACCGTACAAATTCGGCAACATCTACAACCACGAGCCGGACCGCATCCGCAAGCTTCTGGTCCACAGGCAGGAGATCAAACGTCTGTCCCGCAAGGTCAACGAGCGCGGCTTGACCCTGATACCCCTCTCGTTTTATCTTAAAAGAGGCATGGTAAAGCTGGAGCTAGGCATCTGCAAAGGCAAGCGCATGGTCGACAAGCGGCAGGATATAAAGCAGCGGGATCAAAAAAGAGATGCCGAGCGGGCTCTGCGATACCACGACTATTGAAACTTTTTGAAAACCGACCAATCGAGGGGGTGTACCGGATTCGACTGAGGTATTGTTGGACCAAGGGTTGCAGGTGGAGCGCCAATCTCCTAAAAGTGGCACAAACATTAACTGCCGAAGATAATTTGGCACTGGCTGCATAATTAGCAGTCACGGGTACCCGGGGCGCTGTTCCGAGCTCCGGAATACCTGTCACAAACCGGGACTTACCTGCCTGGAGGGCCGCATACAGGCGGGGACAGCAAATGTGGCAAACGGTGAGTTTGGGCTTGAGCCGTTGTGCCTCACCTCACCGTAACAAACAGCGGCTAAACCTGTAGAGATTCTTGGTACGCGCTTCAGGACGCGGGTTCGACTCCCGCCACCTCCATTTAATTAGTATGTAGAGAATTATCTATATCAACCAATTCAACGACCTAACCCAGATACATCAGAATCACTTTTCTTAAAAAAACGGCGCTTCAGACTATTTGGTGGGAGAAGGCATCAAATCCAGTCCACCAA
>CAZPPB010000073.1:0-18192 GCA_964588355.1 uncultured Spirochaetaceae bacterium
AGCTAATCCCCCATCACAATAAATACACGTAACACGCTAACGAGGGAAAAATGAAACATTTGAGCATAGCCCATTGGATGTGACACGTAACATGCAAAGGTCGTAGTGAAGCCATGACCGAAACAGAGCGGTATAAGGAGCTACCTCTATGCGTTTAAAAACCGATGGGCCGCTACAACGTACACCCGGGCTGCTTCCACCAGTTCCTCGATCTCGATGTACTCGTCCTTCTGATGGGGGATGTGGCGGGGACCGGGACCGTTGACCAGACAGGGGATGCCCTTCCAGGCGTTCAGAAAGGTTCCGTCCGTGGCGCCGGGTACGCCGTTGTACACCGGCTCCTCGCCCGTGACGTCCCTGTAGGCCGAGGCCGAGCAGGTGACCACAGGTTCGTCCTTTTCGATGGCCACAACGGGTTTGTCCTCGATAAACTCGATCTCTGCGTGGTAGTCCTCGTTCTCTGAGGCCAGCTTCTCGAGGATATTCCGCAACTGCCGGCGAAGCTGTTCGTGGTCCTGGGCGGGGGTGGTGCGGATATCCACGTAGCCGATCGCTTCGGCGGGCATGACGTTCAGCTGAGCCGGCTCTCCCCGCGGCGGTGCCTGAACCACGGTGAAGGTGATCGATGGCCAGCCCAGGTAGGGATCCTCCCCGCAGCGCTCCTTCTCCGCCGTCTCCAGCTCCTCGAAGGCCAGAATGGTTCTGGCCATCCGGGTGTTGGGATTGATACCGGTCAGGGGCATGCAGCCGTGGGCCATCTTCCCGTGCACGCGCAGGATCGCCCGCAGGGCCCCCTTCATGCTGATGCACAGTTGATTCTCCTCCGGTTCGGGGACGAAAGCGGCGCTCACCTCATCGGCGTGGCCTTTGTGGATGAAATCCTTGATGCCGATCATCATCCCCTCCTCGTCGCACACCAGCCCCAGTCGGATCTTCCCGCAGAAGGGCACCTTCGAGGTGTGAAACGCCTTGGCGGTGAGCAGAGCCACGGCCACGCCCCCCTTCATGTCGCAGGAGCCCCGTCCGTAGATCCGGCCTTCGGCGATCTCCGCACCGAAGGGATCGTAGCTCCAGCTGCTCCGCTCCCCCTCGCTGACCACGTCGGTGTGTCCCTCCAGCATCAGCACCGCTCCGGGGCGGCCCGAGTCCAGGGTGACGATGATGTTCTGCCTGCCCGGTTCCACCTCCTCCACCAGGGGCTCGATCTCGAGCTCCCGGCGGATCCATTCGGCGATGAACTCCACCGCCTTGCTCTCAGTGTTGCCCGTTTCGGGACGGATCACCGAGTCTATCCGAACCAGGCTTCGAGTCAGCTCGATCAGCTCGTCCCGGTCGATGCTGTCCAGGAGGGTCTGTTCCTGTTTTGAAATCATGTTTTCACTCCATGGTTGTATTCCAGGGATAATCGTGTTTTCCCCTCGCCGGACCGCCGGCCGCCGGGCTAGCGGTTGACCCGCTCCAGGTAGGCCTTGGTAAACACCGAATCCGGCAGAGAGGCGACCGAGGCGTCCTTGATCGTTACCTGGGTCTTCTCCCCCTCCTTGAGCTCGTCCACGAAGAGCATCCGGGAGGGGATGAAACGCTCCTCCACCTTCATGTACTTCGGATAGTAGGCGGTGCGCATCAGCCGGTCGGAGAGACTGTAGTTCTCTACTTTCAGGACCAGAGGTTGTTCTTTGTGGATCCAGAGCTTCAGGCGCGGGTAGGGGACCTCGTCGTTGTTGGCTACCAGGTCGACGACGTACACCTGGTACTTCCCCAGGGTATTTTCGCTGTAGCTGTCCACCTCGTAATCTTCAGCCAGGGAGGAGCGGCGAAAGTCGCTGTTCTTGGTTTCCGAGTCCTCCAGGTTCTCCTTCAGGGAGGAGTGGCTGAACTTGCGGCTCTCCGGGTCGTAGAACCAGAGATTGTCCTCCAGCTGCAGGTAGCCCTGGCCCTTCTGGATTTCCGGTTCCAGGAACAGCAGGAGGAACTGGTCGGAGCGGTCCCGGCGGAACATGCGGACGGTGAACACGCTGGTCTCCTCTCCCGGTTTTTCGCTTACGATCGTGTAGGTCGCCGAAAAATCCGAGTTTTCGAAGTTCGACATCTCGTCCACGGTGCGCAGGATCGCCTTCAGATCCGGTTCCGCCGCCCGGGCGCCGAGGGAGGGGAAGAGAAGAAGCAGGAGGGAAAGGATAAAGATCGGTATCTTTTTCATGCAGGAACCTCCGAGGTTGATTGGCAGGTTACCGCGATCCGGACCGGCAGGTTGCCAGGTCGCCGCCGGTCGATTCCCTGCCGAGTGCCGCGGCTCAATAGGTCTTACGCAGGGCATGAGCCGGGTCCATCTTTGCAGCCCGCCCGGCGGGAATCAGAGCGGCCAGCAGCGTCAGTACACCCACGATTACGATGTTGCCCGCTATCCGGACGGGCAGGACCTTGAACAGCAGGTGTCCTTCTCTCAAGATAATAAAGAATTGGCTGTCCGTCCCGAAGTTTATCAGGGACAGCACGAGGGCGACGAGGAAGGCCGCGACCAGTCCGACCACCGCTCCCCCAACGGAAAGCAGCAGCGCCTCCAGCAGGAACAAAGTCCGTACCCCTCCGCGCTGCAGGCCCAGGGAGCGCATCGTGCCGATCTCCCGGGTCCGTTCGTGGATTACCATGCGGAAGGTGTTGGTAACCCCGACCATGATGATGAGGAAGAGGATGAGAACAACGACCAGCCCCACCGTGTTCAGCGTGGAGGCGACCTGGTTCAGGGGCTCGAGAAAGTCTCCGATGGTGAACAACTGGTAGCGGGTTCCCTCCCACTGCTCCTCGAGCAGCTGATTGCGCTGCTCCTGAAAGCCCTGGGGGCCGCTGAAGCGGGGTACCAGAGAAACCTTATCCTCCAAAGCGTCTCTCAGCATCTGAGCCGCCCGTTCCATCAACTGCATATCCTCGAGAAACAACCCCAGGCTGATGTACTCGTCCTCGGCGATGTTCAGCAGGCGGTTCACATGGCTGCGATGGGCGTAGGCGCTCAGCGTGCTGAAGAAGCCCGTGTCGATGCTGGTCGCAGCCAGGATGAACTCGCCCACGTTCTGCTGCCCGGTTACGGTCTGCAGCTGTACCAGCAGCGTGTCACCGATCTCAACGTTGAGCTGCGCCGCTGTTTTTTCATTGAGGATGAGGGCGCGGGGATCGGCCAGGACTCGCTCCATAGACCCTTCCCGCAGGATCAGGCGCTCTGAGAGATAACGCTCCTCCTGCCAGTTCACCCCTGCCACCTCTTGGCGGATGCTCTCCCCCTCGAAGATTAGAGTGCCGTCCAGGCTGGAGCGGCGGGACAGATACTGGATGGGTAGGTTTTCCAGGGACTCGATTGTCTCGATCAATACCTTATCATCCCGGATCACCGTGATCAGACGCCCTGATGGGCTTTTCTCATAGCCGAAGAGAAACACGTGACCGGCGAAAAGGTGACTGAAGTTCTCCTGGACGTTTTCCACGAAGCCGGCGGTGAAGGAGTTCACCAGGATGATGATCATGATCCCGAAGGCTATGGCTCCCCCCAGGAGGAAACTCCGCTTTTTCTGGCGGCTCAGGTTGCGAAAAGCGATGCGCAGGCTGTTCATCTCCGATTCCTCCCTATTCCACCTGAATGGCCTGCACCGGTTGGATCTTCAAGGCCACGACGACAGGGTAGAGGCTGGCCACGATTCCGATCGCCACCATGATACCCAGTGCATACAACAGCGATGAGAGAGGCAGAACCGGGTGCAGGACCTCGCCCCCGAAGAGGATCTGGAAGAATTGATTGGGAGCCGCCACACCCGTTACATTGAGGATGCCGATCACGATCGCCCCGACAGCCACACCGATCAATCCGAAGACCAGTGAGATGCTCAAGGTCTCGAACACGAACATCCGCCGCACGGTTCGCTTCTGCGCTCCCAGGGCGCGCATCGTCCCGATCTCTCCGGTGCGCTCGATCACCGAAATAACCAGGGTGTTCATGATAACGATGATCGCCACGACGGCGATGATCAGGATCAGGACGTTGAAAACGATCTGGAGGGTATCAGCTAGGGAACCGAATCCCCCGGATGCGACTTTCCAGTCGACTGCCTGAGCCTCCAGACCTTCGGCCTCGAACCAGTCATTGAGTTTGGCGATCACCGGCTTCAGCTGTTTCTCATCCTCCAGCTTGAGGAGGATAAAATTCCAGGCTCCCCTGTCGATCCGGGCTGCGTAGCTTCCCGGTTGCCGCTGCCCCAGGATTTCCAGGAGGCTTTCTTCCGAGAAATCCTCACTCCGGGATTCCGAGGTTGCCACAAGCGTATCTTCGAACAGGGCTTCTTCCGGTTCTTCGACCTCTAGGAACCGCGTTTCTTCCGGTCTCAAATCCATCTGGCCGGCCGAGGCCACCACCATCCCCAGAAGTGCGCGCAGGGACTGGACGTCGATGAAGTTGATCTGACTCAGGCCTTCCACATCCTGCTGGAAGCGAAAGATACCTCGGATGGGGAGCTCGCGAATGCGGAAGCCCGTAGGTCCGTACCCGCTGACCAGGACCGGGTCTCCCGGAGAGAGGCCGATGCCGATATCCTCCTCGATCTTCTCCACTATCGATTCGTTGAGCAGGATCCCCTCCTCTCCGGACTCGAGGTACCTTCCGGCGGTCACGGTGATGCTGTTCGGGAACATCGAGCGGTAGCTGTCCGGTTCGATCCCGAAGAGAATTCCGAACTGGTTGCCCTTATCCTCGAAGCTGAACACGCCGTATCCGCTGACCTGAGAGACCGCATTACCGACCTCCGGCAGAGAGGTTGCGTGCTCATAGACCCGTTCGTACTGGGGGATGCGGGGGATTTCAAAATTGCCGGTCTGCGGACCCTGGGCTCCGAACAATGACAGGCCTCCCTCGGTCCTGGCGCTGATCATCACGTGTCCGGTGTAGTTGTCGATGAAAGATCTTTGGACACCCCTGGCCGCCGTCTTCATGAGTGAATTGCCCAGGAGCATGATCATGATCCCGAGGGCGATGATGATGCCGACGATCAGGGTTTTGGATTTGTGTTCCCTGAGGTTGCGGATGGCGATCTTAACGAGTACCGGCATCGTGCTGCCTCCGCTGCTCTTCCACCACCAGGCCGTCGTGCAGGTGGATCACGTGGTCGGCTATGGAGACGATCGCCGGATCGTGGGTGGAGAAGATGAAGGTCGTGGCTTGCTCCCGGTTGAGCATCTTCATCAACTCGATGATCCCTTCGCCGGTTTTGGAATCCAGATTCGCCGTGGGCTCATCCGCCAGAACGATCTCCGGTTTGGTCGCCAGGGCCCTGGCGATGGCCACGCGCTGGCGCTGGCCGCCGGACAGTTCGTTGGGCCGCTGGATGCGCTGCTCCGTCAGGCCGACCTCCTCGATCAGGTAGTCGATCCATTCGTGCTTTTCTTTCTTGTCGATTCTGTCCTTGCCGAGCAGCAGGGGAAACTCGATGTTTTCGTAGACATTGAGGACCGGGATCAGATTGAAGGATTGGAAGATGAAGCCAAGGAACTCATGACGCAGGGAGGTGAGCTCCCTGTCCTTCATCTCCGCGGTGCAGCGCCCGCCGATCTCTACAGTCCCTTCGGTGGGCTTGTCGATGCAGCCGATCATGTTGAGGATCGTCGTCTTGCCGGAGCCGGAGGGGCCGGCGATGGAGATGAAGTCTCCCTTTTCGATGCACAGGTCGACCCCTTTGATCGCCTCCACCATGACTTTGCCCAGAGGATAGTTCTTCTTTACTTCGTTCAGCTTTACGATATCCACTGCCTGGTTCTCCTTGCCTGCGTGCGGACCGCTCGATTTGAATCCGACGGCCCATTCACGGTAAAAATACAATAAGAATGGCGGGATATTCAAATTGTTTTCGTCTTTTTGGCGTTTTTTCCGTGTGCCCCTATTTCTGCGAACCTCGAGCCCTGCGGATTGAAATTCCGTCTCTATTGACGGGTGTTGACGCGACCCAACAAGTACTATTACGTAATTTGAGGCAATGTAATTACAATATCGTCATTGATCCGGGCTTTCCTTCTATCCCGGTCTAACGTTGTTCTCATATCTTTTTAATCAATAAGGAAATAAAAAGAATACCCCGTGGCGGTCTTTTGGTACAACAATTGCAATATTTTGCATGGAAAACGAGTCTTTAGGAGGACGACCATGCCATATAAGTTAAAAAATGGGATCTATGCGGTCCGCTGTCGCTATCCCCGCTGTACGTTTCACTCTCAGTTCGAGATCAAGCAGAACATCATGGGGATGACCGAGCAGGATGTAGAGATCGAAGCCAAGCGCATCGCCCGGGGCATGGCCCTGATCAAACACGATGCCATTCACGCCACCCGACACACCCTGCGGAACCCGGAGATCCGCAAAGTCTCCGGCTCATACGAGCTGATCGGCCCGGCTCCACGGAATAATGCCGAAGGGAACTACGGTGCTTCGGCCCGGGAGGATGTATTCTACAAGGAATTCCGGCGGGGTGAGGTGATCCTCAAAAAGGGGGATGACGCGACCTCCGTATGCGAAGTGATGCGCGGGTCCGCCTATCCGGAGCGCAATCGTACCCATCGCTACCGCCAAGGGGACTGCTTTGGGGCGGCGGCGCTGTTGAACAAGCATCGCCGAACCTGCGACGTGGTTGCCGGTAGTGACGGAACCAAGGTGGCCTTCTACAATCTGATCGAGTTGAGCAAGAACAACCCCAAGAAGGCGCGGGAGATGTTCGGCGCGGTGATGGAGGATACCTTCAAGATAATCCAGGATCTGGAGAAATCCATCGATCGTACCCAGAAAGAGATCGAACGAGAGGTTGTTCGGGGCTGATCCGACCTGGTGAGGCTAGGACTTGAGTGTATCGTCGCCAGCGGGCAGTTTCCTGGATTTCCAGAGTTTGCTCAGGACCGCCGTGATTTGGGGATCGACGGTGTCATCGCTCTTGAGCTTGGAGATCGCCTGTTCGGGTTTTGAAGCAGCAGCAAAAACCACCGCCGCATCGATGATCCGTTGAACGAGGGCACCGGGTTTCGGCGACAGAGGTTCGGGAAAACCCTGGATCCCCAGACCGGCGGCAAGGGCGTTGATCTCCAGGCTCAGCATATGTTCTTCCGACAGCTTCATCTGCCTGCCGATGGATCCGGCCACCTCCCGGATCTTCCGGCTTTTCTTCGCAACTCCCGCTTTCCCCTCTTCCATCGCCTGCATGATGGTCGTGATGGTGTCGATGTAAGAGCGGTACAGCTGGCGGTTGCGGCGGTGGAGCAGAGAGATGAGCAGGGCGCCGGTCTCCCGCAGGCGGGAACTGAGCTCCCGGATGATGTGATAAGCAATCACGGGGGCTTTGTACAGAAGAGTTTCAAAGTTGGATCGGGTTATCTCCAGCACCGTAGTCGGCTCTACGGCCCGGGCCGTGGCCGATCGCGGTCCCTCATCGAGAAGGGCCATCTCTCCGAAGAAATCCCCGTCGCTGTGCACGGCCAGGACGAACTGTTCTCCATCTTCGAATTGCTTGGTGATTTCGATTTTGCCGTGGTAGATAATGAAGAACCGCTCCGCCGAAGTTCGTTCTTCGATGATGGCCTCGCCTTTAGCGTAGGTTTTCTCCTCGGTGATCTCGGCGATCTGCTGGAGATCGTAGTCGCTCATATCAGAGAAGAAAGAGATGCTCTTTAATTTTTCTGTAATCGAGTTCTGCATGCTGATAGTAAGTATACGTCTGCGCAGATGCGAGCTTCAAGTGAGGAATCAGTTGATCTTGAACTTCTTCGACATGGGGGTATGATAAACACTGTGAGCAATCTTCTCATTGTCGATACCGATCCTTACCTGTGCGCGGATGTGGGCAATTTCTTCCGCAGTATCGGTGATTCGGTGCAACAGGCTTCGGACTACGCCGGCGCGCTGTCCCAGCTCGAACAAAACGATTTCGACGTGGCCATCATCCAGGTGAATATCCCCGGCGGCAATGCGCACGACCTTCTGGAGAAGATCAAACAGAAGAATCCCCGTACGGCGGTGATCGTGGACGCGGAGTTGGAGTCGATCCAGGAGGGTGTGCAGGCGATCCAGGAGGGAGCCTTCAGCATTCTGCAGAAACCCTTCAGTATTCCGGAGCTCAACTTCCAGATTAAAAGGGCGCTGGATCAGCAGGTGCAGCAAAGCGAGCCGGACACGCTGACCGATCGCTATCGGAACATCTATCAGCCCTACAATTTTATCGGCGAGAGCGAAGAGATCAAGAAGATCTTCCGGATCGTGTACCGGGTGGCCGCCACCGATTCCAGCGTGATCATCCTCGGGGAGACGGGCACCGGCAAGGAGATGGTGGCCGGGGCGATCCACTACAACAGTCCCCGCGCCGACGGGCCCTTCGTCCGGGTCAACTGTGCCGCTCTGCCTGAGCAGCTGTTGGAGAGTGAGCTGTTCGGCCACGAACGGGGAGCCTTCACCGGAGCCGACCGCCAGCGCATCGGCCGTTTCGAACACGCCAATGGGGGGACGATCTTTCTAGACGAAATCGCCGACATGAGCCAGTACACCCAGTCCAAAGTGCTGAGGGTGATCCAGGAGAAGGAGTTCGAACGCCTGGGCAGCAATGACACGGTCAAGACGAATGTGCGCATCATCTCGGCCACCAACAGGGATCTGATGCAGCGGATGAAGGAAGGCCTGTTTCGGGAGGATCTGTACTACCGGCTGAACGTCGTAGCCGTCCGCCTGCCTCCGCTTCGGGAACGAAACGGAGACATCGCCCTGCTCATCCAGTTTTTTCTCAAAAAGTTCGCCGGCCAGATGAACAAGAAAATCCGGGGTATAGAGCCGGCGGCGATGCGGATGCTGACCCGCTATCACTGGCCGGGGAATATCCGGGAGTTGGAAAATGCGATGGAGCGGGCGGTTCTGCTGGCCGAAGGGGAGATGATCACCACCGAAGATCTCAACCTTTTCTTTGCCAACGAGCCCACGGCAGAAGACAATGAAACCGTCAAACTCCCCGGAGGGGGTGTCCGGCTGGAGGATGCGGAGCGGGATCTCATCCTTCAGGCACTGCAGCGCTCGAGTTGGGTTCAGAAAGACGCCGCCGAACTGCTTGGGATCTCGAGCCGTGCGTTGAACTACAAGATCAAACGTTTCGGAATAACCCATTCCAGGTGGAAACAAAACAGGTGAGAGTGCCCATCCCCTTCGGTCGACAGACCCTGGAGCTCTCGATTCCCGATGAACAGATGGGGCAGCTGCTGTCTCCCCGATCACTGCCTCCTCTTCGGGACGTGGGAGTCATCTTACGGGAGCAGCTCGGCAGCGAGTACTGCAGGTCAGTTTTCATGAAGATCGAAAAGCGGGCCCGAGAGGGGAATCGTGTAAGCGTTGCGATCGCCGTCAATGACTATACCCGTCCGACCCCGCTTCACGCCGTTCTGCCGGCTGTGCTGGATGTACTGAATGCCCGGGGCGTGGATGATTCCCGGATCAAGGTCATAATAGCTCTGGGAACCCATAGACCGATGAGTCGAGAGGAGTTCCGACGGCAGGCGGGCGAGCAGGTCCTGAGGCGGGTTGGATTCATCAATCCCGCTATCGATGATCCGGCCCGGCTTCGGTGCTTCGGGACAGCCGCTTCGGGCGTCGAGGTTTGGGTAAACCGGGACTACGCGGAGGCGGATTTCAAGATCGCCGTGGGTACGATCCTGCCCCACGGAGCCGTGGGTTTTTCCGGCGGAGCAAAGCTGATCTATCCCGGAATCGCCGGGCGAAAGACAGTGGAGAGCTTTCACACAGCGGCCAATTCGGATCCCGGGAACCGGGCGGGCCGGCTCGACTCCCCGATCCGGGGGGAAATCGAGAAGCTCGTCGAGTTGGTCGGGCTGGATCTGATGGTCAACCTGGTGGTTGACGCCCGGGGCGAGGTGTGCGGGCTGACCGCGGGCCACTACATCGATTCCCACCGGCGGGCCGTCCCGTTAGCCCGAGGGTTGTACGGCCTTCCTGTGTCCCGCCCGAGCAGCGTGCTGGTTGCCGGCTCGGCGCCGGCGGATCTGGATTTCTGGCAGGCGGCCAAAGCGATCTTCAACTGCCAGGCGGCGGTGGAGGATGGCGGCTGGCTGGTCCTGGCGGCCCCCTGCCCGGAGGGCATCCCGGCGCAGCACAAGACCTTCGACAGGGCGATCGGTCTGGCGCCGGCGGAGATCCAGGATATGCTGGGCCGGCTCGGGACAGGGGAAGGGGGGGGCGTGGTCGCGGATGCGGACATGGATCGGGTAACCCTGGCCCCGGCTCTGGCTCTGTCCCGCTTCCGGCAGCGCATCCGCATTGCCGTGGTTTCCCCGGGACTGACGGAGGCGCAGGTACGGAGGATGGGGTTCGACTACTTTTCTACCATAGGGGAGGCAGTGGAGAGCATCCTGCAGGGTCTTCCGGAGGCAAAGCGGCGGGTGGATGTGGTGACCCACGGCGGTTCGACCTATCCCTGCATGGAGCCGGAGGCAGAGTGATAGATGGGTGAGGCGGAGTGATAGATGGGTGAGGCGAAGTGATAGATGCGTGCTGAAGCGCAGAGGAGAAGGGGATGAGTCGCATTGGAATAGGAATCATCGGTGCCGGTAAAGCGGGCAGCAATTTCGCGCGAACCCTACGGGGGCTGAGCGGACAGGCGGAGACGATCGGGTTTTGTACAGCCCACGGCGAAACGGCCCGGGAAGCTGCGGAGCGATTCGAAGCCCGTCTGGGCACGGCGGATCTGTCGGAGCTGCTTGAAAGAGGGGATATCGATGCGGTGATCGTGGCCAGCCCTGACCGCCATCACTGCCGGCAGGTGGTCGCCGCCGCGGAAGCGGGAAAGCACGTGCTGTGTGAGAAGCCGATGTGCCGGAGTCAGGAAGAGGCGCAGAGCATGATCGCCGCCTGCCGGGAAAACGGCGTAACTCTGATGGTCGGCTTTACCGATCGTTTCAACCAGCCCTGCCTGGAAGCCAAGCGGAGGATCGATGCGGGAGAGATTGGCGTTCCCCGCATGATCCTGGCCAGGCGCTGCCATCCCCGCTCCGTGGTCCGGGGGAGGCAGTGGCTCAACGACGCGGAAACCGGAGGCGTGTTGAACTACGCCGGCACCCACAACATCGACCTGATCTGCTGGTACATGGGCGGGGCTCCGCAGCGGGTTCACGGTGAGATGGGACAGCTGATCCTGGAGGGACAGGAGTTCACGGACTGCGCCGTGATGACCTTCAAATTCCCGGACGGCCGCATTGCCGCGCTTTATGAGACCTTTGCCTATCCGGACAATTATCCCCACGGCGTGGATCGCAGCGTGGAAATCCTTGGAGACAGGGGCGTGATCAAGATCGATCTGATGTCCCAACCCCTGAAGATCCACACCCCCGAAGGGCTTTCCCTCGCGGATTCGGTGACCTGGCCGGAGGGTGCACACGGTCTGGAAGGAGCGCTGCGGGCCGAGGTCGAGCATTTCCTGGAGTGCATCCGCGAAGGAAAAGAGCCGATGACCGGAGGGCAGGAGGGGGAGTTGGCCATCCGCATCGCCTCCGCCGCCCGCCGGGCCAGCGAAAGCGGCCGAAGCGTCCGCCTCTGATCGAACGGATGGCCGCGCAGGGCCGGCTGAGCCTGGTCGCGGGCTTCCCGAAACACCTAGAGCTTAAGAACGTAGGAGAAGGAGATCCTGTAGAAGTCCCAGTAGGTGCCGACCTGGTTTCGGTTTCTGAAGTAGTTGGCGAAGATGCTGTCGTCGTCCTCATCGTACAGCTGCTCCCGGCGAAACTGAAGCAGGACGGCCAGGGAGGAGGTTTCCGACAGGGTGAAGCCGAACACGGGGCTCACCGTGATCTGCAGGTAGTCCGATCCCCAATCCGCAGAGTCTTCAGTGTCCAGGTCCTTCACGTAGCCCAGGTTCTGCTCGGTTTCCACCAGAAGGCCGAGGGTGTCCAGGGCCAGCGGCATCTGGTAGCCCAGGAAGTAGGTGCCGTAGAACCTGAAACCGTTGAAGTTCTCCCCCTTGTCGGCCTCCCACATCCAGGCCTCCCCTTTCTCGGCTCCGGAAAACCAGGCGTACTGCAGCTTCGGGCTGATCAGGGCGACCACGTGGTTCCAGTCCCCAGGCACCAGGGCGGCCAGATCGAACTGGAAAGTCACGCCTACCCAGGATTCCGTCACCATCCCCTGTAAGGAGGCGGACTCGGGATTCCCCGTGCCGTCCGCGTTCAGTCCCATGCCGTTGAACAGGCCGATGTCCCAGCCGGTTCCGACCATGGCACCGGCGAACAGATCGAGGAAGGCGATCGGGGTGAGATTCACCCGGGCTTCGAGGCGGGTGGACACCGGAGTAAGGGCTCCGGTAAAGGAGAAGGTCACATTGTTGCCGGAGGTCATCGGCCCGGAGCCCGCCAGAAAGGGAATCCTGATCCTGCGGGTCAGCAGAAACTGGATTTCCGCCGGACCCCAAGTGGAGCCCAGATCCCGGCCCTGGTCGGCGCCGATAGAGCCGAAACTACCCGGAAGGGGCTGCGGATCGTAGGTGATCGGGGCGAAGCCTCCGTCGCTCACCCCGTAGCCCTTGTTGTCGGGCAGGTAGTAGGCGCCCTGCACGCTGAAGGAGGTGGAGCGCTCCACCTCCTCGCCGAGAGCGGCGAAAGAAACGATGAGCAGAAAACAGAGAGCGCAACCCAGTGCTTTGAACAGGAAAGCGGATCTCATTGCGTATGTTCCTCCTTGTGTCGGGCCCGGACTCAGGCTCTTTCGTCGTGTTTGTGCTCCACCCGTCCGTCGGGGTAGCCGACGAACAGATCATTGACCGGGCGGGTGAAGATCCCGTGTGCCGTTACTCCGGGGATCCCCATGATCTGCGTTTCCAATATTTGCGGATCGAAGGATTCGGGAAAGCTGACATCCAGGACCAGATTGCCGTGGTCGCTGATGATCGGGCCGGCTTTCCTGACAGCCATGCGCAGCTGCACCTCTCCCCCCAGGGCTTCGAGACGGCGGGAAGCGGTGAGCAGCGCCTCCGGTACGATCTCCACGGGCACCGGGGCTTTTTCTCCCAGCCGGGAAGAAAGCTTGGAGCTCTGCACAATGATACAGTACCGCTCCGCGGCTTCCGCTACGATCTTTTCGATGAGCATGGCCGCCCCGCCTCCTTTGATCAGCTTCCAGTTCGGGTCCACCTCGTCCGCACCGTCCACAGTCAGATCCAGCCGGCCGTCCACCGCCGGGTCGTTCAGGGTGGTCAGAGAGATACCCGCTGCCTGACAGGCCACCATGGTCTGGAAGCTCGTGGGTACGGCCACGATTTTCTCCAAGCTCCCCTTCCGAAGCAACTCACCGACCCGGTAGACCGCGTGGACCGCTGTGGAACCTGTTCCCAGACCGAGCTTCATGCCGCTTTCAACAAGGGTATCCACAGCCTGCACACCGAGCAGACGTTTGACTTCCTCCGTATCCATTGTACTCCTCACAGCTGTGCTCCCGACAGCGGTATTGATTAATAGCCGCCCAGAATCTCGAGGGCCCGTTGCTTTCCGATGGTCAGGAGGAACCCTGCCAGACGAGGTCCCATCTCCTTGTTGATCAGGACTCGATACACGAGTTTGAAGAAATCCTTCGGTTCTATCTGCGCCTCTCCGGCCAGCGTGTAGATCGCCTCTCCGAGGCTCTTCTCATCGTGGGTATCGAGGTTCTCTTCGATCTCCCGCCGAAGCAGGCCGATGGCTTTGCGTTCCTCCGGGGCAAGCTCCAGCGGCTCGGAGCCGCGGGGCCGCAGGGAAAAGCGAAACGCATCCGGGGCGTAAGTTTGTGTCCAGTTCCAGGCGCAGCGGGCGCGGGTGCGCAGCCTGTTCAGGTCTTCCTCGCTCGTGCGGATGCTCAGGGAATCGATCATTCCTTCGATATTGCCGTCCTGGATCTGTATGAGGCTGCACAGGTGGCGGAAGGTGATCTGGGTCGGCATCGTATCCAGGAGATGCTCGACCTGGGATAGTTCGTAGATCCTCCGTTCTTTGGCCGTCCGGCTCTCGCTAACCGACTCGCTGCCGTAGTAGATCCGCTCGCAGCGATCGTAGTCCTCGTAGAGTTTGATGACATCCAGGTCGAAGGAGATTGCGAACTCGGTATTCGGTCGGGTGGAGGCGAACAGATAACGGATCAGCTCCGGCTGGTAGACCTCCAGGACATCCTTCAGGCTGACCACCTCCCCGCTGGAGGAGGAGATCTTTCCGCCCCGGCCTTTGATGCGGATGAAGTCGTATTGAAAGGTCGTGGGCGCGGCCTGTTCGTAGACCTCCGTCACGATCGGGCGGGCTGTAGTGAAGGAGCCGCCTTGGGAGTGGTGATCCTTGCCGGCAGGCTCGAAATCCACATCTTCGTAAGCCCAGCGCATCGGCCAGTCGACCCGCCAGAAGAGCTTCACCGCCCCCGTGTCCGTCAAATCCAGCCGCTCCTCTTTTCCGCAGGAGGAGCAGGTATAGGTAATGCCGTTTCCCCCGTCCCATTCTGTGATTTCGGTGGTGTCCCGATTGCAGGAGGTGCAGAAAACGGAGATCGGCCACCAGTCCGGGGGCAGGGGTTTCTCACGGTGCTCGCTGAGGATCTCCCGGAGCCGCTCGCGATGTTCCAGGGCTCTGCGTATGCCCTCTGCGTAGCTTCCGGAGCGGTAGCGCTCGGCCTGGTAGATGTACTCAGGGTTTACTCCGACGACCGGCAGCAGTTCCTCGATTTCCCTCTCGTTTCTCCGGGCGTAGCTGTCCTCGGTTTCATAAGGGTCCGGAGTGAGGGTGATGGGCTGCCGCAGGTATCCTGTCAGCATCTTCTGGTTGGGCATATTGCTCGGGACCTTGCGGAACACGTCGTAGTCGTCCCATGAATAGATAAAGCGGACCTTTTTGCCTCTATCCCTCAGGGCGCGAACTACCAGCTCTACTGTGATAATTTCCCGGAAATTTCCGATGTGAACGGTCCCGGAGGGGGTGATCCCGGAGGCGCAGACGTACAGCTCCTTGTCCCCCTTCTCTCGGATGATCTTCTCCGCGTAGTTGTCCGCCCAGTGGGATGGCTTGCTCATATCGCCTAACTGTATAATATTCTCTCCGGCTTGTTCAACAAGGCGGCATCGGGCAAGAAACAGCTGAGGCAAGAAGGATCAATATTCATCCAGCCCGGGTCGATAGATATAAGGACCATGCGAGTTCGTACTATTCTATCGGTCTGGATCCTCCTGCTGCTGCTCAGCAGCACTGTTACGGCTTTCGAACAGGAGGGTTTGGCTTCCTGGTACGGGGGAAAGTTTCAGGGGCGGCAGACGGCAAGTGGAGAGATCTTCGATACGAACGAGTTCACTGCCGCGCACAAGACCCTCCCCTTCGGAACCATAGTTAAGGTCACCAGCTTAGAGAGCGGGGAATCCACGGTCGTGCGCATCAACGACCGGGGGCCGTTTGTGCCAGGCAGGATCATCGACCTTTCCCGGGCCGCAGCTGCAGCCATCGGTCTGGCCGGGAAAGGGGTAGCCAAGGTGCGGATCCAGGTGATCTCCCCGGATTCTCCGGAAGCGGAAGCTGTAGCGGTTCACCGAGCCGCGGCAATCTACAGTATCCAGGTGGCCGCCTTTCGCAATCGGGAGTACGCTGAGCGCACCCTCCGCCGTTTGGCCGAAAAGGGCTTCACCGGAACCCTGGAACAATCACCTGAGGGCATCTACCGGGTCGTAGTGAAGGACGTGTCGGAGAGCGATCTCACTGCGGTGAAACAGCGCCTTCGGGAGCACGGTTGGGCTGACGTCGTTCCGCGACGCCAGGGGTAACCGCTACTGAAGGTTTTCCTCGAGCCAGCTGAGGTAGGCGGATGATCCCTCTATGATCGGTGTGGCGATCAGCTCGGGAACCTCGTAGGGATGGATCCGATCTAGAAGTTCGGCGATGCGGGGAACCAGATCCTTCGAGCTCTTGATCAGCAGCAGAATCTCCTTCTCTTCCTCCACCGCCCCCTGCCAGCGATACACGCTGGTGATCGGCTCTATAATCTGAACACAGGCGGCCAGGCGTTCCTCTACCAGCGCAGCGGCGATCTTTCTGGCATCCGCCGTCGTGGCAGTCGTGGTTGTTGCCAATATGGGAGCGCGTTTCGTCTTCATGCAGATGTTCCTGGAGGCGTTTTGTTCATTTACCCCATAGTAGTGGGCAAACCCGAGGCGTGCAAGCTGCGGTTTTTCACGGTCGCCGCTGCCGGAACCAGAGTGGAATTGACACGCGGTTTGTGATTCGCTATATATAGAAAGGAACAGCGGCGCAGCCGCACGGAGCAGCCCTAGTAGCTCAGCAGGATAGAGCAACGGTTTCCTAAACCGTAGGTCGGACGTTCGAGTCGTCTCTGGGGCATACCGCGTTCGCACCCCGCTACCGTCGGGAGGGACGAAACTCATCGGATCTCTGTAGAAAATCGGTTTTATGATACTCGCAGCGGATCAGCGCTCCTGAAAAAGCTCCACGATTTCATCATCGGGTCCTTTAAAGAAGGCCAGCCGCACCGGGTAGACCGGATCGCTGGGCAGATCCACATCCTTAGGTTCAGTGGTTATTTCACAACCGTACGACCGTATCTTCTCAATGGCGGCGTCGCAATCGTCGGTCCTAAAGGCAATGTGCACCACAGCACCGTCTCCAGCATGGCCTTTTCCGCCCTCGAACAGTTCCAGATAGTTACTGTTGCCCGCATCGAGCAGAATGATACGCCGCTCGTTGTTCCCGAAGGCGGGGCCTTTCTCAAATCCAAGTACCCGTGTATAAAAATCCACAGATTTGTCGAAATCCTTCACTTCCATGGCCAGATGATGGAAGCCTTGGGTCAGTCCCATGGTTGATCCTCCTCGTATAGCTTGGGCTGAAACTGTAACCGATAGTGCTCCGGTCCACGGCAGAGCAATGACCCTGAATCCACAACCCCGATCCACCGGGGTAGGATAATTAGCTTGGAATGATAGGGTGTCGATCAGTCTAAATCAAATCACAGGCCTCAGCCGGCATCCAGTGTGCGTCTTTTCCGTCCCATTTAACATTGCAGCCAAGGGGATTGGTCAAGGGCGTGCCGATTGACTTTCCGGCCAGATGCTCTTCAAGAGCGTTTTCCAGATCATTTACCGTCATCTTGTCCGTGTCCCGCGGATTATCCACTCCCCGGCCGGTGTAAATCAGCTTGCGGTCCTGATCAAAGACAAAAAAATGGGGCGTGCGCAGAGCCCCATAGGCTCGGGCTGTGTCCTGTGATTCGTCGTAGAGATAGATCCAGGGAAACTTGTGTTCCTCTATCCGGGCGACCATATGATCGAAGTCGTCCTCGGGATAGGTGTTTTTACTGTTGGCGTTGATGCCCACAAATCGCACCCCCTGGGGAGCGAATTTATCCGCCGTCTTGCGTGTCACCTCATCGGATCCGATAACATAGGGGCAATGATTGCAGGTGAAGAATACGACCAACACCTTTTCGTCGAAATCGGAGAGCTGGTAGATTTTGCCGTCCGTGGCCGGAAGTTTAAAATCCGGTGCCACGGCACCGATATCCAGAGTAAAGGCCATAAGAATTTTCTCCTTCAGACTTATGTGATAATAATACCGCCGGCGCCATGTAGTTGCAAGCTGTTCCCGTTGCGTGGCGGTTTCAGCTGGGTCAATGTTCGGGAAAAACAGGATCGGGTATCCTGGGCTAAGATGATCCTCATAAAATCGGACAGTCAGCCTCTTGCTGAAGAAACACTCGATTCAGACGATCGGTGAGGTTTCGCAAGACTGGCCCATCTACGTACGTTTTTTCAAATACGACAGAAATAGAGGGAAACGTGACGTACTGTCGGCTCGTCAAACTGCAGCGGAAGCGCAGGTAGCCGTCGGCGAAGCCATGGGGGCATAACAGAAGGATCTGAGGAATTGAACAGGGCGCTGGAGCTGGCTGAGATATACCGGGGAAATGTACAGGCGAGAGCCGAAGCCATTGACGAGCTTATGCGCTCTGGTGAGGCGTTCGCCGAGCTTGACAACCAGAACGATACAGACGTGGAGAAGGAACTCAAATCCCTGAAGAGAGAAAGAAAACGCTGGGATCGTGGGAGAAGTACGTCCTAGCTATATCTGTCGCGACTACTGAGCTGCCGGTTGAACTTCCTGCGCTTTGGACTGCGCTGAGAGTTT
>CAZPPB010000074.1:0-18090 GCA_964588355.1 uncultured Spirochaetaceae bacterium
CGACGAGATAGCCCCACCCGGGTTTGAGATTCACCAGCAGCAGCAGAGCGAGAAAGGCGGCGGAGAAGGCAACCAGGACCCAACCGACCCTCTCGCCCAGAACAAGCAGGACCAGCCCGAAGATCCCGAATCCGCCAAAGGCGATGCAGAAGATCAGCGTATTACGAATGCTTCGGCGAGCTGCAAAACGCTGCGGTAGCTCTGTGTAGCGGTTCATGCGGGCGGCCTCCATAGATTGGGATAGCATTACTATTGTTCGACAGGGATCGTCGGTCCATCCTTTATTGACATTCCCCCGACTCCTCCATAGTATCAGTCCCATGACTTCCGGTGAGTTGAAGAAAAGATATATAGAGTTTTTTAAAGCGAACGGCCATGCAGAGATCTCGGGCAGCTCCCTGATCCCCGAGAACGATCCCACCGTGCTGTTTACCACCGCCGGGATGCATCCCCTGGTCCCCTACATCCTGGGAGAACCGCACCCGGCGGGCAAACGACTGGTGGATGTCCAGAGGTGCATCCGCACCGGGGATATCGACGAGGTGGGGGACCCCTCCCACCTGACCTTCTTCGAGATGCTGGGCAACTGGTCCCTCGGGGACTACTTCAAGGAGGAGGCTATCCGACTGAGCTACGAGTTCCTCACCTCACCTCGGTGGCTGGGATTCGACCCCCAGAGCCTGTCGGTGACCGTGTTCGGCGGGGATGAGGAGGTCCCTGCCGACGAGGAGGCCGCCTCGATATGGAGGCGTATCGGCATCCCGCAGCAGCGCATCTACTTCCTCGGGCGGGAGGACAACTGGTGGGGCCCCGCCGGGCAGACCGGCCCCTGCGGTCCTGATACGGAGATGTTCATCGACACGGGCATTGACGCCTGCGGCCCGGAGTGCAAACCCGGCTGTTCCTGCGGCAAGTACTTCGAGGTCTGGAACGACGTGTTCATGCAGTACAACAAGACCGCAGAGGGAAGTTATCTGCCCCTGGATCAGAAGACCGTGGACACCGGCATGGGGGTGGAACGTACCTGCGCCATGCTTCAAGGCAAGAAAAACGTCTACGAAATTGAAACCTTTGTGCCGATCATCCGGGCCGTGCAGGAGTCCAGCGCTGCGCGCTACGGCGCCGACTCCGAAGCCGACCACTCAATCCGCATCATCACCGACCACATCCGTTCGGCAACCTTTATCCTGGGGGACGACAAGGGGGTCAAACCTTCGAATCTGGGGCAGGGCTACATCCTGCGGCGACTGATCCGCCGGGCGATCCGCCACGCCCGCAAGCTGGGAATCGAGCGGGATTTCCTCTCAGCACCGGCGGAGGCCTGCATCGACGCCCAAAAAGGCGACTATCCCGAGCTGGAGCGCAATCGGGACACGATCCTCGAGGAGCTGGCCAGAGAAGAGGCCAAGTTCCTCCAGACCCTCCAGAAGGGGGAACACGAGTTCGAAAAGATGCTTCCCAACCTGCTGAAGAATCCCAAACATGTGGTTCCGGGTCGGGTCGCCTTCCGTCTGTACGATACCTACGGCTTTCCCATAGAGCTGACCCAGGAACTGGCCGCCGAGCATGAGATGGCAGTGGATGTCGAGGGCTTTCACCAGGCCTTCAGGAAGCATCAGGAACTGTCCAAAAGCGGAGCGGAGAAGACATTCAAAGGGGGTCTGGCCGATCAGAGCGAACAGACCCGCAAGCTTCACACCGCTACCCATCTGCTGCATCAGGCCCTGCGCCACGTGCTCGGGGATCACGTGGAGCAGAAGGGATCAAACATCACCTCGGAGCGGCTGCGCTTCGACTTCTCCCATCCCGAACCCCTGAGCCCCGAACAGATCCGTGAGGTCGAGGGGATCGTGAACGAACAGATACGCCGGGACCTGACGATGCGCTTCGAGACCATGAGCCTGCAGGAGGCAAAGGAGCGCGGCGCCATCGCCCTGTTCGGCGAGCGCTACGAGGAACAGGTCAAGGTCTATTTCGCAGGGGATTTTTCAGCAGAGGTCTGCGGCGGACCCCACGTCGAGCACACCGGGGAGCTGGGCAGCTTCCGCATCGTCAAGGAGCAATCCTCATCCGCGGGGGTGCGCCGCATCCGGGCCGTGGTCGAGTAGACTGCGGCGGCAATCGGGTCTGCGCCGCGGTGTTCATCACTCAGGGCCCGTTCTTGGCCATCTCGGCGCGTTTAATATTTTCTTGTCAACCGAGGTTATCCTGAACATAGGTATAGACTTTATTCCTGATTGCACTTCCCTCCTCTAGGAAATGTGTGACCATTTGGCTTGTTTCCGTCACAAATTGTTCGTCTTTTATGGAGGGGAGGTTGATTCTAACGTTCATTACGGCACCTTCCAAGCCGGTGTGGGCCTGCAGAGCCGCTACACCGAAATCGCTCATGGCGTTGGTGTTAAATTTCCCAATGAGAATCTCCGCAATTTTCAAAACGTCCAGACATTCATGGGCAATAGCTTGAGGCGATTGCACCGCCTCCTTAAAACCCGCTTGGATCGCTTCGCGTCTTGCGTTCTTCTCTTGCTCAGTGTTTTTTGGCATTTTAAAAGCGGCCATTACATTGTTGAACGCCCCTGAATCGAGGTCGACTCTCTTTAAAAGCCCCTTTGAGAGGACCTGGGCCTTCTCCAGAGATTCTGTTAGTAGATTCTGTGAGGTTTTGTATTCATCATTGCCGATACTTAAACTGCAGACCATTGATATAAGATCAGCGCCTAATGCACCGGCAAGCGCCGAAACACTGCCCCCACCGGGGGCGGGGGATTTTGATCCAAGTATTTTGCTGAACTCTTCGATGGAACTACTAATGAGAATCATAATATATCCTTTTTGTCACTACGCAGAGTTCCCGGATCAACCTTCGAGTTCTAAAAGGTAATTCTCAAGGATCTGAGTCTTGTAATCCCATGGGCCATTAATACCCTCTAACTGCAAATACCACTCAGCCGTCTGTACGAGTACCTCGGCCCCGATAGTGCCGCAGAGCTGTCCTGCGAGAACATTAACGCCGTAACGGGCAGCTTCGGATTTCAGAAGATTGAAGACTCGATGAATAGGCGTCTTCCGAGGGTTAGAAATCTCACAGGAGACCGCTACGCATGCTTTTTGTGTTCGACGATGTATCTGAGGCAAACCAATAGATCCCTGAATGTTAGCAAAGCCTCCCGTCTTGCCCCGTATATAGCTGGCCAATTTCTTCGCGATTGACAAATCTTCAGTGTCCAGCAGCACATTGAAATATGCATCGTGTTCTTCCAAGGCGCCTATGATCGTTGCCCCCGCCGTTGGATGCAGCTTTGCCGGCCCGATATCAGGAGCCCGGTCAGGATCTACCTTGACCGCCTCCTTGGCTCCTTTATAGTTGCCCATTCGGATAAATGTTAAACCCTCATTTTCCGGGCGACGGGCATTCTTGCCGGTAAAATAAATTGGAACTTCATAGCGTTTGTAAAGCTCTTTGCCAAGATCCTCAATAAACTCTTTGCATTCTTCGATAGTCAGCCCCTTGGCTGGATATATCTCAATCGTATCGACAGCACCGATGTGAGGATGACGGCCTTTATAGTTTTCCATATTGATAAGCTCGTAAGCCTTTCCCGCCGCATCGAGCAAAGCTTCCTTTACCACCTCAGGACGCCCGATTATTTCGATTGGCAGACGACCGAAATCAGCATCTGGTTCGTATCCGATCAGTTTCAGCCCCTCTCGGTTCCGAAACTGATCAACAATTGCTTCGATGGTTTTAGTATTGCTCCCTTCGCTGAAATTGGGATCTGAAAGAATGTAACCAGCCATTATTTCCTCCTTTGCTTTTAAATATTGGTAGCGTAGTTAAAATGAGATATGCAGTCAAGGCAGAGGATTTCCCTCGGCAGAAAGAACCGACAAGGGGACAGGAGAACCAAACTGAAATTATTGGGTTTTTCCTAATATAATACTAATATTTTATTATAATTTAATGCTGTTGCTTTTATACGCCAACACATTTATAGTAACTATCGATACAGCCGGGGCTCCCAGATTTCACGGTGCGGGGAGCGGACGAACAAATGCAGCAAAATACCTGCTTTCGAAAAGCTGATTTAGAGAAAGGCCTGAAGGATCACGCGGTTTTGGAACAACTCGGCATCAGAACAGCTCGCGTTTCCGATGTAGACCAGCTCCTGAGTTTGATAAACGATTGTGACGCCTCGGAAGTGATGCTTCCCAGGGGGCCGAAATATCTGTTTGAAAACATACGCGATTTTGTAGTTGTGGAAGCAGAGACCACAGCGGGACAACGGAGGATCGTAGCCTGCGGGAGTCTTCATGTACTGTGGAAGAATATTGCCGAAATTCGATCACTGTCCATTGATCCGGAGTATCAGCGACAAGGGTTGGGCTCGAAAATCGTTCTTCACCTGATAGAAGACGCCAGACAGATCGGAATCAACATGGTATGCACCTTTACAATGGCCACACATTTCTTTGAGAAGCTCGGGTTCTCACTGAAGGAGAAGGAAGAACTTCCATCGAAGGTGTTTGGTGAATGCAATAATTGCCCGAAATATTTTCGATGCAACGAAACCGGGCTTATTATAGATTGCAGCGAGCATCGTGAATAAGATACCTGAACAATAAAAACAAAAAAAACAATACAGGAGAGGGAAGAATGGCTGGTGAACTTGTAGTAGTTGCTCTAGGTGGGAATGCCATCAAACAGGCGGATCAAAAGGGCACCACGGGAGAACAATTCAAGAACGTGGACATAACGGCTTCTGAATTGGCCGTTATCGCAAAGAAGGGGTACCGGTTGGTGGTTACCCACGGCAATGGGCCCCAAGCAGGTGCCTTGCTCATCCAACAGGAGGAAGCCGGGGAGTATGTTCCGCCCCAGACGCTGGCTACCTGTGGAGCTATGACCCAGGGACAGATCGGCTGGATGATGCAGAACAGGCTCTCCTATAGGCTCATGCAGCAGGGTGTAAAACAATCTGTTTGTACTATAGTCACCCAGGTGCAGGTGAGCGATGAGGATCCGGATTTTCAAGATCCTACCAAGCCGGTGGGGCCATTCTATACAAAGAAAGAGGCGCTCGAGCTCAAGGAGCAGCTAGACTACATAGTAAAAGAGGTAAAGCCCGGGATAGAAAAGGGCTGGAGAAGGGTCGTTCCTTCCCCCGAACCGATCGATATCGTCGAAAAGGAGTCCATCCAGGATCTGGTAAAGGGAGGGGTCATCGTTGTTGCCTCCGGTGGGGGCGGCATACCGGTCAAATTGAACGCAGACGGCAGCTATTCCGGTGTGGAAGCGGTAATCGACAAAGACCGGGCCGGATTCAAACTGGCCCAGGTGGTGCAAGCCGACAAGTTTGTCGTATTGACGGACGTTGAGAAGGCGTGCTTGAACTTCGGCAAACCGGATCAGAAAGAGCTGGATGTAGTGAAGGTTGATGAGGCGGAGGAGTATTTGAAGCAGGGGCATTTCCTCATGGGTTCCATGGGACCGAAGGTACAGGCTTGTATCCGTTTCGTCCGTTGGAGCAATCGAGAGGCGATCATCACGTCTCTGCACAAAGCGGGTGATGCTCTGGAGGGAAAGACCGGGACTCACATCGTTCCCTAGCGACCATCATCAGCACCCCGCTTCACGGGGGGGCAGCACCTGCGATTGTTCGCGGCGTACTGACGGTTCAGCAAACTTTGGGACTCATCCATCAAGTACACCGGCAGGCGGCCAACTGCCTGGTGAAGCGCGGATGATACGGCTCTCTATAAACACGGCGGCGGGAACTTTTCTTCTATACAAAATGCCTCTGTTGGTGAAGTGATGCGTCCTAAATCTCAGCTGAGTTGCGCCTTCAGCTCAAAGAGGTCGGTTAATTGGCAGGTGGTTCAGACCAAGGACCAGCCAAGGAGGTTTATGTGTGAAGATCGTTTACTCAAAAACCCATCTGCTTCATGCCCCGCAAATGGAAATGGACGGTGAGACATCGACCTTCTATCCCCATCACGAGATTCCGCAGCGGGCAGAACGGATTCTGGAGGTCCTCCGAGCCGATGATATTGGGGAAGTGATCCCCCCGCGGGAATACGATCCAAGTATTGTAGATGAAGTGCATGCCCCCGGGTTGATCGAGTTTTACCATAAGGTGATCCCGGCCTGGATTGCCCGGACCGGACAGCCGGAGCCTATTATTCCCGACCTGTTCGCTCTGCGTCGCCTTTCCGAGCGGCCGGAGGATCCCGCGCGTCAGGTGGGCTACTACTGCTTCGATCCCCAGACTCCCTTCATGGAGCGTACCTGGGAGGCCGCGCTTTCATCAGCCTGGTGCGCCCTGAGCGCTGCGGATCTTCTCCTGGAAGGTGAAGATTCGGTCTATGCTCTGTGCCGCCCACCCGGGCATCACGCCGGAAGAGACTACTACGGAGGCTATTGCTACCTGAACAATGCAGCCCTGGCTGCCAACAAACTCCGGCATCGCGGACGGCCCGCAATCTTGGACATCGACTACCACCACGGCAACGGCACCCAGGATATATTCTACAGCTCAGCGGACGTACTGTATGTCTCACTGCACGCCGACCCCAACTTTGCGTTCCCCTGCTTCAGCGGCTACCGGAACCAGCGTGGGCAGGGCGCCGGCAGAGGCTACAATGCCAACTTCCCCCTACCCCTGGATACTGACGAGGCGCGCTATCATACCGCTTTGGATATGGCTCTGGATGAGATCCAACGTTTCGCTGCGGATTTCCTCATCATTTCTCTGGGTGTAGATACCGTGCAGGAGGATCCGCTTGGGGGATTGAAGCTATCAATGGAGAGTTTTCGCCGTATAGGCGGGAAGATCGCAAAGCTTGGCCTCCCGGTACTGGTGGTTCAGGAAGGAGGCTACAACCTCTCCCTGGCCGGTCGGTGCGTGGCCAACTTCCTGGAGGGAATCGTTTAGTCGCCTTGAAATAAGAAAGAGGCCAGCTCCGCTATCGAATCGAAGGAATAATCCGGTTGTACATCAACGGTAGACCCGTCCTGACTGAACTCACCGGTTCTGATCAGAGCGGACCGAACACCTGCGTTTTTCGCTCCCAAGATATCGGTGCTGATTTTATCTCCTACCATCAGTACCCTATCCCGGTCCCGCAAGTCCATGCTATCAAGCGTTGTTTCGAAGATGTAACGGCTCGGCTTCCCAATATAGATGGCCTCGATATTCAAAGCCTCTTCCAGCATCCGGCCGTACGCACCGACGGTGAGTTCCATTTCCCCGAGGCTGCTGTCGATCATTTCCGGAATCATGACAATAAGCTTGGCACCGCCGGTTAGTATTTTGGCGGCTTTGTTCAGGTTTTGAAAGTTGAACTCTTCTCGGCAATCCCCAAGCACCAGGTACTCGGGACTTTCATCATCCTGGGGAAGGTCACGAAACTCTTCCAGACCTTCCCCTTTCAGCATTACCCAACACGACCGTATGTTCTTCTGCCTCAGATATTGTGCGGTAGCGTAGGAGGCGGTTATTACCTGCTCATCCTGAATAGCAAAACCCCGGGCGCGCAGCTTCGAGGCCGCGGTATGTCTGCTCTTCAGGGTGCTGTTGGTCAGAATCCGCACGGAAACATCGTGGGAGCGCAGGTTGTCTATGAGTTCTACGGCGCCGGGATACACCCTTTTCTGGTACTCGAGCACTCCATCGACATCAAAAATAACGCCATCGAAATATTCAAGCATGGATGCCCCCGGCTGCCATAATCACTCGCAAACTATCTATCCAATTGTAGACCCTGTAAAGACGGGTCCCTTCAACAGCCCAGTGTCGCCACCATGACCGCTTTGATCGTATGGATTCGGTTTTCAGCCTCATCGAAGACCACCGAAGCCTCGGATTCAAATACGTCCTCGACGACTTCCATTCCATCCAGGCCGAACTTCTTATAGATCTCCTCACCGATCTCTGTCTCGCGGTTGTGAAATGACGGCAGACAGTGCAGGAACTTCGCCGCCGGATTTCCGGTCATCTTCATCACGTCGGGAGTGACCTGATAGGGTTTCAGCAGATCGATCCGCTCTTTCCACTTCTCTTCCGATTCCCCCATCGAGACCCATACATCCGTATAAAGGAAATCACAATCCTGGACCCCCTTCTTCAGGTCATCGGTGATCAGAATCTTTGCTCCCGTTCCGGAAGCGATGTCCTGCGCCGTCTTGACGAGCTCTTTATTCGGATGTACCTCTTTAGGAGCCACAGAGCGGAAATCCATTCCCATCTTCGCAGCACCTACCAGCAGCGAATTGCCCATGTTGTTGCGGGCGTCTCCCAGATAGGCGAACTTGATTTGACTCAATGGTTTGTCGCTGTGTTCCATCATCGTCATCAGATCCGCCAACACTTGAGTAGGGTGGTATTCCGTTGTCAAGCCGTTCCAGACCGGGACTCCCGCGTATTGGCCCAGTTCCTCGACGATCTCCTGTCCATAGCCCCGGTACTCGATCCCGTCGTACATCCTTCCCAGAACCCGGGCGGTATCCTTCATGGACTCCTTCTTGCCCATCTGGGACCCTGTCGGACCCAGGTAGGTCACCCTTGCTCCCTGATCGAAAGCGGCGGTTTCGAAGGCGCACCGTGTTCGTGTGGAAGCTTTCTCAAAGATAAGGGCGACATTCTTACCCAGCATTCTGGGTTGTTCCGTTCCGTTGTATTTCGCCTTTTTCAGAGTCACCGACAAATCCAGCAAAAAACGGATTTCCGTCGATGAAAAATCCAGAAGCTTCAAAAAGTTCCTGTTTCTTAGATTAAAAGCCATTTACTCTTCTCCTTTAAACAGTAGAAGGCGGCCGAATGAGGCCACCTTCTACCTGAAAAATACACTTTGCTGCTGTCCCTAATTGCCGTAATTTTTGACAGCACTCCGTTTCTTTAGGCTTCCGCTGCCAGCACCACCTCGTCGGACGGAACCTCATTTACCACATGATGTCTGGGCGGATCGACCTTTTGGGTTGCCAGGCTGACCGGCACCATGACTATCAGAGAGACCACCGGTGGAATCAATGTGTCCAGGCCCGCCAATTCCAGAGGAATCGTGAAGTAGAGGATCAAGCGAAGGACAGAGCCGACGATAACCGCGGCCAGGGCGCCGTACCTGTTTGCCTTTTTCCAGAACAGGCCCAGAGTCAGGGGGACAAGACAGCCGGCGAAAACCACGTCAAATGCCAGGACCAGGAGAATCCCCGGTTCGGGTTTTACATAAGCCAGCCAAATCGCGGCGCCAACCGCCGGGATAGCCATGAGCCGGCTGATGACCAACAGTCTCCTGTCGGACATCTTCTTCTGTTCCTCGGTATCCTTGGCGTGCGTGCTGGCCGCGCCCTTACGCGCCCAGGGCCGGAGGATAAGGTTTCTCTGCACGATATTCCTTCCGAACACCGTTGATATACCCAATATGCCTCCGTCTGCGGTGGACAGGCCTGCACCAATAATTCCGCCCATGATGAACAACCCGAAGACAAAGGGTACGCCTCTAATGGCAAGGGTCGGCAGAACCGTGCGGAAATCTTCAACCCCACCCGGGATCAAGGTCAAAGCCATCATACCCATGAATGACGCAGCTACTCCGACTATCAGGGTAAAACCCGCACCCCAGAAGCAGCTCCTGCTGGCAATCTTGCCGGTTCTGGCGGCAAAAATCCTTTCCATAAAATCGAGAGCAATTACATCCCCCAGGCCCAAGGCCAAAATGCCGGCCCAGTTGAGGAGCGCACCGTTTTCGATCTTTGTCAAACCGCTCAAGTTCATGAAATCAGGCGGTATTGCCGCTTTGAAGGTGCCCCAGCCGTAGGTAACCAGCAGCCAGATAAAGGCAGCGACAAATCCGGCGATTGCCGGGTATATCTGAACAACATCCGTAGCTGCGCAGGCGAACAGTCCTCCAGCCACCGTGTATAGACCCACAACGCCGGTCATAATGAACAGAGAGGCCAGGTAGGGAATTTTGGGGAAAACAGTCGACAGTATCCAGGCGGAGCCGGCGAGGTTGCCCGCTACCAGGATGATGAAGCTGAAAGCCATCAGCAATCCGACGATAACTTCCACCAAAGAGCCGAACCTTCTGAAGTAAAAGTCAGGCAGAGTAAGCAGGTTCATCTTGTTAAGAGGTTTTGCATAGAACAACCCGCACACAACCAGGCACAGGGCCAGTCCCAGAGGAAACTGAAATCCCGCCCAGAAACCTCCGCCATAGGTCGCCCCGGCGTTGCCCAGTGTGGCGTTCGCATCCAAAGCCTGGGCCAGGAGCATCGATCCTATCAGAAAAAAGCCAAGGCTCTTTCCCGCTACGACATAGCGCTTTCCGCTCTTCCTGATCAGAAAGTACATACCTAGACCCAGGACGAAGAAAGCGGCGATAAAACAAATGATGCCGATTTGCATACCAGTCATACTAACTCCTTAGTTTGATTTAATCCGCCGGCATTAGCCGGCGGATATCGCAACTCGCTTTCACACGAAAAATTGTATCAATAACCTTCGATCTGTTTGGGGAAGTAGTCCTCCAGGTCGCCTTCCCGGTACACGTCCAGCGTGGTGCAGTGCAGCGCCCCGCCGAAGGGGATGACCTTTTCATAAGGAATCGGGACCACCTCAAAGCCCAGCTTGTCCAGCTGCTCGCAGTAGGCCGTCTCGTGCGCCTCAACACAGACCGTCTTCGGGTCAATCGAAAAGGTGTTCATCGAAATCCACGACTTGCCCTCATACAGTCCGGTCAGGTAGGTCTTGTTCTTGTGCACGTAGGTCGGTCTGGCCGCCGGAATCAGCTCCCAGTCGTTCTGCTTGAACAGATCCCACACCTCAGGGGTGCGCGGACTCCAGTCCGGGTTGTACATGCACAGCCCCGGCCTCAGAGGCACGAAGTTCACATCGATGTGCCACGGATGGTAGTTGTCCGGTTTGTTCTTGTCCTTGGGCGTGTCGAACAGCACGTGGTGAACCCGCAGACCCAGGGAGGCGAACATCCGCTTCAGCCAGTCCATACCGCCCTTGTTGGTCACGCAGGAGCCCTGGTGGAAGATGTCCTTGCCAAAGCGCATCGCATCCGCCGCGTCCCACAGGGGCTCCTTCTCGCTGAGCTGGAACTCCCAATTGTGCAGCCTCTTGCGCTTGTCCTCATCAGTCCACACGTTCTCGAACAGGTAGTAGTAATTCTTCACGTAGGACTCGTCGGTCAACCGCGGCTTGGGCGCCGCAAAATGCACCAGCTCCGGATCCTCTTTGAAGTAGCGCTCAAAGATCGGCCGCAGGTTCAGGTACTCGTAGTAGCGCGAACGGCGGCAGGTAGTGGCCTCCACAATGTAGTTTCCGTGAATCATGGTCACGTCACGCACATTGTTGACCCCGTGACAGTTCAGCTGCATCCAGTCCGGCGTGGAAACCGGCTTGTTCATCATGAACGGCTCAATGTCTATCCGTTCGACAATCGCCCCACGCTTCTCAATCTGCGCTACAAAATAGTCCATCTGCTCGTTGGCCGCATCCACCATATCCTGGGGAAACGGTCCAAAAGCGCCCAGCGGATAATCGCCCAGCGGCAGATCATACCACCAGGCCGGCTCCGGTGCAGGAACATTCGTACCCTCCGGTCTCCCGATGATCACCCGCTTCAGCGGATCCCACTCGTTCCATGACTTTACAATCTTTGCCATTTCAACCTTCTCCTTCCGATAATTTATTTTTCTCTATCAGTAATCGATAACTTTCGGTATCAATAACCTTCGACCTGTTTGGGGAAGTAGTCCTCCAGGTCGCCTTCCCGGTACACGTCCAGCGTGGTGCAGTGCAGCGCCCCGCCGAAGGGGATGACCTTTTCATAAGGAATCGGGACCACCTCAAAGCCCAGCTTGTCCAGCTGCTCGCAGTAGGCCGTCTCGTGCGCCTCAACACAGACCGTCTTCGGGTCAATCGAAAAGGTGTTCATCGAAATCCACGACTTGCCCTCATACAGTCCGGTCAGGTAGGTCTTGTTCTTGTGCACGTAGGTCGGTCTGGCCGCCGGAATCAGCTCCCAGTCGTTCTGCTTGAACAGATCCCACACCTCAGGGGTGCGCGGACTCCAGTCCGGGTTGTACATGCACAGCCCCGGCCTCAGAGGCACGAAGTTCACATCGATGTGCCACGGATGGTAGTTGTCCGGTTTGTTCTTGTCCTTGGGCGTGTCGAACAGCACGTGGTGAACCCGCAGACCCAGGGAGGCGAACATCCGCTTCAGCCAGTCCATACCGCCCTTGTTGGTCACGCAGGAGCCCTGGTGGAAGATGTCCTTGCCAAAGCGCATCGCATCCGCCGCGTCCCACAGGGGCTCCTTCTCGCTGAGCTGGAACTCCCAATTGTGCAGCCTCTTGCGCTTGTCCTCATCAGTCCACACGTTCTCGAACAGGTAGTAGTAATTCTTCACGTAGGACTCGTCGGTCAACCGCGGCTTGGGCGCCGCAAAATGCACCAGCTCCGGATCCTCTTTGAAGTAGCGCTCAAAGATCGGCCGCAGGTTCAGGTACTCGTAGTAGCGCGAACGGCGGCAGGTAGTGGCCTCCACAATGTAGTTTCCGTGAATCATGGTCACGTCACGCACATTGTTGACCCCGTGACAGTTCAGCTGCATCCAGTCCGGCGTGGAAACCGGCTTGTTCATCATGAACGGCTCAATGTCTATCCGTTCGACAATCGCCCCACGCTTCTCAATCTGCGCTACAAAATAGTCCATCTGCTCGTTGGCCGCATCCACCATATCCTGGGGAAACGGTCCAAAAGCGGGCAGCGGATACTCGCCCAGCGGCAGATCATACCACCAGGCCGGCTCCGGTGCAGGAACATTCGTGCCCTCCGGCCTCCCGATGATCACCCGCTTCAGCGGGTCCCACTCGTTCCATGACTTTACAATCTTTGCCATCTCAACGTTCTCCTTCCTGTAGTTTTATTTGAGATTATGCTTTTTGACGAACTGCGCTACAATTTCTTCCAGATTAGGCGTTCCGATCTCCTGGAGATCATAATAAACTCTGGTATTTGGTTTTTTGATATTTATGATCCTGCTCAAGTCGATGGGAGTGGCCACAATAACTGAATCACAATCTGTCTTATTCACAGTTGTCTCCATGTCTTTCAACTGTTGTGCGCCGTAGCCCATGGCCGGGAGAAGGGTCCCAATATTCGGATAGATTTTGAAAGTTTCAGCCATCCTTCCGACCGTGTAGGGCCTGGGGTCTACCAACTCTGTCGCGCCGTACCGCTGAGCTGCAACCGTACCCGCACCGATCTTCATCTCTCCATGGGTCAATGTCGGGCCGTCCTCTATGACCAGTACCCTCTTTCCGTTGATGACCTCGGGATTGTCGACCCGAATTGGTGAGGCAGCTTCCACCACGGTTGCCTTCGGATTTACCTTGGCAATGCTCTCCCTGACCTTCTGGATATTTTCCGGAGCAGCACTATCGATCTTGTTGATAACCACCACATCGGCGATTCTCAAGGTAATTGCTCCCGGATAGTAGGAAAGCTCATGGCCGGGCCGATGGGGGTCGGCGACAGTCACCATAAGGTCGGGTTTGTAAAAGGGAAAGTCATTGTTTCCCCCGTCCCAGAGGATGACATCACAGCCCTTGGGGTCCTTTTCGGCCGCATCCAATATGGCCTGGTAGTCGACCCCTGCGTAAATGACGTTTCCCCGGTCGATGTGGGGCTCGTACTCTTCCATCTCTTCTATAGTACAGTTGTGTTTTTTCAGGTCGCTGAGCTCGGCAAAGCGCATAACCTTTTGGGCTACCAGGTTTCCGTACGGCATGGGATGGCGTATGGCAACCACACGAAGCCCCATCCCGCTCAGAAGCTCGATCAACCGTCTGGAGGTCTGGCTTTTACCAGCACCCGTTCTTACTGCACCCACGGCGACAACGGGTTTGTTGCTCTTGATCATCGTGTCGTGGTGACCGAGCATCAGGAAATTCGCCCCTGCGGCATTCACAATTGCCCCGACGGTCATCACATGCTGGAAGGGAACATCGCTGTAGGAAAAAACACAGTCATCGATGTTCATCTCTTTGATGAGCTGCGACAACTCTTCCTCGGCGAGAATGGGGATTCCCTTCGGATAGAGCTTACCTGCCAGCTCGGGCGGATACTTTCTACCGAAGATGTCCGGTATTTGAGCCGCGGTGAAAGCTGCCACATTATAGGCTTCATTGTCCCTGTAATAGGTATTGAAGTTGTGAAAGTCTCTCCCCGCGGCACCAATGATGATCACATTCTTCTTTTCCATAACCTTCTCCTGTTCTTTTAGTTTTGTTATCCTGTTTCTATAGATCAGAATAGAACTCTATCGGATATCCGTTACTATAGTTGTGATCGGATTATAGGGAGCAAAACTTTCAAAAATCAAGAGGCCATGGATACTATTAGATATTAATAATAACTAGGTTAACTATTAGGAAAAAGCTAATAGTTTTAATGGACTGAATGAAGCTGACCCGGGTCGAGCTCAACACAAGAGGTATTGCCTACCACTTGCCAAACTGGTTATATCGGCAATCTTTACATATCCCTGACAATATACTAATATTTATCTCACATTTCAGAGATGTTGTGCAAAGTCGGCCCGATCGTGGTAGAAGGAAAACATGAAAAGACAGAAGTTATCCGTTCAGGAGGAGCAAACAGCAACTTCGACCCGCAACAAGTGGGGAGACAACAGATCCAATCTTAAAAGTGCAAACAAGTCTCTGTCACGAGACAACAATGAGCTTTTTCGACAGTTAGAGGAAGTAACCAGCAGGCTGAAGGAAAGCGAGAATCGCCTTAAGTTGGCTCTGGAAGGTGCGAACGAGGGATTATGGGTTACTGATCTAATCAGGGGGAAGATGTATTTCAATCCCCGATCGGCGGATATGTTGGGATATTCTCTTCACGAGCTGGGAGATACTACCGAGTTTTGGGACAAGAAACTCATCCACCCGGATGACTGGCCCATGGTGGAAAAATCATTGATCGAGCATTTTGAGGGCAAAACCTCGCACCACGAGGTGGAGTATCAGGCCAGGACGAAGTGGGGTGAATGGAAATGGATTCTTGAGCACGGTCGAGTCACCAGGCGTGATGAAAACGGTAAACCGATCCAGATAATAGGAACGCATCTCGATATTACCGAGAGAAAGGAGAAGGAGGTCAAGCTTCAGGAAAGCGAGGAGAAATTCCGCTCTCTGGCTGAAAATGCTCCCTTTGGAATAGCATTGCTGAATAACGACAACGGTATCGAGTTCACTAATTTGAAGTTTAACAAGATTTTCGGTTATAACACGGTCGATATCCCCAGCCTCAATCACTGGTTTCAAAAGGTCTTCCCGAAAGTCCCTTATCGGATGAAGATCATTGAGAAGTGGGAGAATCTGTATTGCGAAAGATCGGACGACAGAGACATTAGCGGAATAACGGTACGGATAATCTCCAAGAGCGCGGAAGAAAAAATCGTGCATATGAAGCCGGTAAAGCTGAAAAACGGAAAATGCTTCCTGACTTTTCAAGAAATAAGCGCCCGAATCAAGGCCGAAGAAGAGCTGCAACGGAGAAAGGAAGAGCTCGAGTTAAAAACCAAAGAGCTGGAAGAGGTTAATACGGCACTGCGTGTTCTTTTGAAGAGGAGAGAGAACGACAAAATCGAAATAGAAGAAAAGGTTCTGTACAACGTGAAGGACCTGGTAATGCCTTATCTGGAAAAACTAACGAACAGCCCGCTTGAGGATGAACAAAGATTCCATCTACGGATGTTGGCGACAAACTTGAATGAAATCATTTCTCCGTTTCCCCGGCGGCTTGCTCTGAATCCAATGAATTTCACCCCGACAGAGATACAGGTAGCCAATCTAATAAAAGAAGGTAAAATAACCAAGGAAATAGCCTCTATTATGCGCGTTTCCAAGAGTGCTGTAGAGTTTCACAGGCACAATATCCGGAAGAAGTTGGAGTTGGTGAGCAAAAAAATCAACTTGAGATCCTATCTTCAATCGATATAGTAATCATCGATCGCACCGGCTGGCGCCTGTTGCCCCTATCCCCGGAGCAGATTGGTACGAATTGAGAGTCTACACCCAAAGATTGAAAGTGGTTTGAGGATTTAACCACAGTCATGTTGATGTGGCGCCAGCCGAATTGAGCGCACTATACCCCCCCCCGCGCCGTACGGCTGGAAAAGAGAAGAATACGACTAATTAATTTTCAGCTTCTACAAAGCCCGGCCCTTTTGGTGCTAGCGAAAATGTAGTCTATAGTGCTTTCCAAGCATAAACACTGCAGTAAGTACGGTAAGTGTCACAACTATCGCCAGCCACAGAATTAATGCAGCCATTTCTTGCCTCCTTAAATAGTATTTAAGGGGAACTATTCTTGTGCTCTTAATCCTGGTGCCACCCTTGTTAAATTTGGTACAAACAAACTCAAGAGTCAAATTGAGCAAAGCCGGGAGAGCTCCGGCTCCATCTCGCTGGAATCCGACACCAGCTTGGCAACGGCCTGGCGAGCCTTCATTGCCATCAGAGTCATGTTGGGGTGAACGTGGGGAAGGTCAGATTTTCATCCAACCGATCAACCTGCAGCCGCGCAGGCCGTGTTACCGCACCTGCTTGATTACCGTACGGGCTTCACTCCGGTAGCTCTCCAGTTCGTCTAACACCTTGTTGATCTCCGCGGCTTCCAGTGGGACGGTGCGGGTAACAATCCGGGACAGATCCAGCACTCCCCGGCGGGCATAGGCGAGTAACAGCGGCAGTTCTGACAGCAAATGATCGGAAACACCGATGATCTGTGTTTCCTTTCCAATCGATTCGGTGTAGGAATGGACGGAGAAAGGCCGATCGCTGATGCCCGCCAAAGCGGTGCGGCCGAATATGGCCAAACACCGCAGGGACTGCTCCATCGTTTCCGGAAGTCCGATGAGCTCTACGGCTACATCAACGCCCCTCCCTGCGGTGAGCTCCATAATTTGCCACACCGGATCATCCAAGGCGTTCACAGGTACCGCCCCCAGTGCCTCAGCCTGGGCCAATTTTTGCGGGCTGATGTCAATGGCATAAACCTCCAACGCCCCTAAGGCCCGGGCCAATTGCACCGCGGAAAGGCCCAATCCCCCCGCCCCGAACACAGCCACCGTTTCACCGGCACTCAGCCGGGCTTTACGCAGAGCATGGAAAGAAGTGGCGGAAGAACACATCAGCACAGCACCGTGCTCGAAGGAAATTTCATCCGGCAGCGGAACGGCGTTAATCTCCGGGATGGCGATATAGCCGGCGTATCCCCCGTCGCGATGCTTGCCGATCATCTGCCCTTGGGGACAAAACTGTTCCTGCCCTGTACGGCAAAACCGGCAGCGGCCGCACGTTACCAGATAGTGCAGGCAAACTCGATCTCCAATCCGGCGTTCCTGCACACTTTCACCGATCTGCTCGACGACGCCGGCAACTTCGTGGCCTGGTGTAAGAGGCATATTGCCGACAGGAGACACACCTTTACGGTAGTGGGCGTCGGAATGGCAGATCCCTGCGGCTTCCACCCGCACCAGTACCTCATCCGAGGCGGGTTCGGGGCAAGGGACTTCCCTCAGCTCCAGAGGATGGCCTACCTGTACCAGTTGTACAGCTTTCATCTTTTCTCTTCCTCACAAAATTTTCAAATGTAATACTACTTCATCCACTCCGGCCTGAACTGTTGCAGGCGTTGATACTCCGAAGCCCTCCTATCCTGGCGGCTGCATTTCACCACTCGGGTATCATCCTGACTATAGGTACTGTATATACAGCGGTTGTACCGTATATACAACAACAACGAGGTAAATTCTCATAGAGTCGCTTCGTCTTCGCCAGCCTACACCGCTATGAAGCACCGACAGTGATGGCCTTGTCCCCCCAGCTGCCGACTGACAGATGTTCGCTCCCTGCAACACCGACCCGGATATCAGGAGGTGGATGTGATGATCCACTAAGCGGATTTGACCTTCAAACAGCCGTCGGTCGCTCTCAGATCCAGCGGGGAAGATTCAACAAGGTTTCGCAAGGTCGGTCAGCCCGGTTGGCCACTCCGAAGG
>CAZPPB010000075.1:0-17787 GCA_964588355.1 uncultured Spirochaetaceae bacterium
TGACCAGGGTGGATCCAGTAAAAGCCAAGTCGTTTCCAGCTATTGAAGTGCTATCCACCGTCATATTTGACCAGTTCCCTCCGGTATTCGTGGATTTCGAGAACCGCAATGCATTATTAATGCTGCTCTCCCCCGCGCTGGTTACATACAACGTATTACCGGTTTTGGAAATCGATGTTTGACCGCCTCCCCCCAGGGGATCAATAACACTGGTAGCTGTTGTCCACTGGTGGTCAATCGGATGCCAGAACGCCGTTGCCAAATTTGTGCTCGTGGCATCGTACCCATAGCTGATATAGGCGGTTCCACTTCCTACCACTTCACAACCGTATCCGACAGTACCGCTTGAAGTATCTACGGCCGTTGTTTTCCAAACCCCATCCCCAACATTGGAGGTGAGATGCAGTTCCCAGCCAATGCCTTCATACCAGGCTATCCAGACATCATCGTAGTCGACATCTATCCCAGTCGAGCGGATATCCATCGCATAAGCGTATGCCACTTGAGGCGACTGCCAGGAATTGATATAGCGTCTTACGAAAAGATCGCCGCTGGATTTGCAGGCAACCCATACATTGGTTGCGCTGGATGCATCGATAGAGGTGAGCAATCCGTCTCCCGTTGCGGCGCCGATATTGAACGTTGTTGTGGTCCAATTGACTCCCCCATCTGCCACCGTCGATTTTGCTACTTTCAGGTAATTATTGGTTGCATCCCGATAGCTGATGTGTAGATCAGAACCGGCGATGGCAATATCACAATCCGACCCGACATCACCAACCGTATCCACTCTCCGATAAATCGAAAAGGCCTTCGCTGCTATACTGCTATTTGTGTAGTTCGCCTTATACCCTATCACTCGAACCGTCGAACATGCTGGAAGAGAGAAGGAAGAGCCGGAGCTTATCACCGTTCCGTTTGATGTTGACGGAGTCGTCCCATTCGTCGTGTACCGGAGCGTCGCTCCTGCAGTGGTCGTGGCGACGGTAATATTTGTCGAACTGGAAAAACTACCGCCCGGCGGATTCAAGGTTGGTGTGGCAACCCGCATGGTATAGCTTCTCGTTACCGTACCGGATGAGGAATAACCGGCTTTAAACGCCCGTGCGTTTACAGTTTGTGATCGGTCGATCAAGATATTGGATCCGGAAATGTAAAGCGTATCGCTTTGGTCCGGTGTAGTACCATCCTGGGTGTACCGGATCTCTGCACCCGTCGTTGCACATGCCATAGTGATATAAAAATCGTTGTATTTCGTACCGCTGCCTATGTTGATTGTCGGTGTTGACACCACCATCGTGTAGGTTGCGCCAGCTGTGCTCGATGCATTCATGCCCAGTTTGAAGGCCCGAGCGTTTATAGAGGTTGTTTCGTAAATATCAATGGCCCCGGAATACAAGGAGGCATTTTGATCAGGCGTTGAACCATCCGTCGTGTAGTAGATATCCGCACCCGAAGTTGAACATGAAATTGAAACAGAGAAATCGTTGTTGTAGTTTCCCGTAATTGCACTAAAAACCGGGGTGGCGACTGTACCTGTATTTATCCCCGTCCCCTTGACAGTGAAGGTGTATGGATCCGTCGTCGAGTTGTTCGCGATTCTTACCGTCGCTTGTTTGAGCCCGGTTGTAGCTGGATTGAAGTTCAGTTTGAATTCGGTGGATTTATTGGGTGCAACGGGGGAAACCGTTGTGTCTGTCAGTTCGAAATCTGTATCACCTGTCAATTCAATCAAAGAGGTTAGGGACAGGTCCGAATTGCCCATATTATGTATAGTAAAGGTAACATCGCCGCTCTCTTCCGGACCGTTCCCATCTGCAACGATGGATCCAAAATCATACTCGCCTACGCTGTTTTCAATTACAGTCGCACCCTGGTTTACTACGATGCTCGGACTCTTCGGAAGCACGTCCGCTTTTATGATCTCTTGGAGGGGATTATCGCAACTCTGCCAGAGTATGGATGCCGCACAAAGGAAGACAATAGAAAGGTGTCTTTTGCTTTTCATCTGTTTTTCCACTGTTGAGAAGTATATAGCAAATCTCGAACATCGCAAGATAGTGGGGACGAACATCGGAATAAATATACTTCAACAGGATGAAACCACATTTCCCTACCGGAGACCAAAAAACCCTCCCGAAACGAGAAGGTTTTATAACTCATTATATAATAGGTAATAAAAATGGGCGGCACTGGACTCGAACCAGCGACCCCCAGCGTGTCGAGCTGGTGCTCTAACCAATCTGAGCTAGCCGCCCCTTCGAACGAACAACAACGCTCTTGTACCGTATATCCTCCTTTTTTGTCAATAGCCCGGCGCACTGCCCGTCAAAGCACTGCCAAGATGGGCGGTACGCAACCGGATGGTCAGAGCAGAGTCACTTGTCCCAATCACCCTGACCTCTGGGACTCCCGCAGAGCTACGGTGAGTTCCACCGTGCCGAGGGGCATCTGCAGGGGGATCACCGCCGCTTCGATCTCCGCGCAGGACAACTGTACCCCCTGACCCCAGAACAGGACGGCTGGGACCGCCGCAGCTTCCACGCCCCCCTCCTGGAGCTGCTGCACCGCCTCCTCCATGATCGTGTCCATTAACCCGCTGACCGCCGCCTGAGCTGTTTCATCCAGCGCCACGACCTCTTCAGCGCTGATCACCGCCGCGATGGAAAGAACCACGTCCAGGGGCATGGACAGCAGTACGTACCCCTCCACGGTGCCGTTGAGACCGGCCAGGACGGAAATCCTGTGCAGAGGCAGGGCTTCCGCGTGTTTTTCCAGCTTGCGGCGGGATATGTCCGTTGCCAGGACCTCCTCCAGAACATCGTAGGCGGCTTGCACGATCGGGTTGACAACCTCGGCTCTCATCGATGGATCCGGCCTCCTCTTCAAGGGATACGTGAAGACAGGATCATCCTAGTACGTCGGATCGAGACCGTCAAGAAACACACCGTCAAGAAACGAATTGACAATCATCGGACCAGAAGATAGTGTAAATGGAATCGAGGCATCCATGGATTATCTGGTTGCAGAAGCCGCAGCGAATGTTCGGGAATCCCTCTGTTACGTGCTGCTCTCCATCGGCGTCAAGGGGGTGCCGGTTGCAGATAAACAGGAAGCCCTCCAGACCCTGCAGAACAACAAGGAGATCGGCGGCGCGATCGTCGATCTGGACAGCAAAGAGGTGGACGGGGTCAACCTGATCGCCGATCTGCGGGCTCAGGAGAGTACCCAGCACCTCACCATCATCGCTCACACCGTGCAGTCCAGCAAGGAACTGGTGGATAAGATGATGGAGTACGGGGTCATCGGTTATCTGCTCAAACCGTACTCGGAAAAGGAGATCTATCCGAAGCTCAAGAAGGTGCTGGCCCGCGGGCAGAGCCACAACACTCAGCGCAAGCACATCCGGGTGCGTCCCGACCCGGATGAACTGCTGCGGCTGCATTTCAGGCTCACCGGCCAGCCGTCGCTGATCTCCGGGAGGGTAGTCGATATCAGCGTTGGGGGGGTGGCCGTAGAGCTGTTCAACCCGCCGGCTGCGGACGTTCTTGCGCCGGGCACTCAGATCCCCAGCATCCAGTTCACATTGAACCGCAAGGATTTTGCCCCGCCGGGGAAGGTCGTTCTGTTCAAAGAGCAGCTTCTGGCCCTGCGTTTCGATTATCTACACGCGGCGGAAAAGTCGGCGCTGAGCAAATATGTTTTTAAGAGATTGACCTCCTAAACCGTTAATCTAGTTGAAATTATCTCATTCCGAAGTACATTGTTATAATGGGTAAATTTGTGAAAGTGGGGGCTTGCATTATGAATATAAAAACAAGAGTGAAAGGGTTTCTCGTTTTCCTGACCGCGCTGCTGATCGCGGCTCCCCTCTTCAGCGCAAACATCACCGTTCCATTTTTGGAGATCTACAGCCGGGCCAGAAACGGTGGATCGGGGTTTGTATTGGAGTCCTACGGCGACATGGAGCTTCAGATGGACGGCGGCTACAAGTTCGGCGGGGCCATTAAGTTCGGTTTCACAAGCGAGGCTCTGGAGACCGCCTCCTTCAACGACGTCCTGGCCTTCAAATCCGTCAGCGTAACCCTGCGGGAGCTGTTCGGCCTTCCCCTGGATTTTACCTACTTCATCGGCCAGGGGGACACCTTCGGCACCGGCGAGATTTTCACCCCCTACTTCGGCACTCCTCTGCTCAGCAGCCGCTATCCCAGCTACCTGCACTTTCCAGATGATGCGGACTACAATTTCTACGACGGTATCCACACGGTTTACGGAACCGGAGGGAAGTTCGAGTTCGCCCCGCTGGAAAAGAACTGGCTGCTTGCACTGTACCTCTACCAGGACGCATCCCCGGCGTTTCTGACAGGGGCTCCGCCCAACGTAATATTCAACTCAAGGCAGGGATCACTGGACGTACGGGGCGCCTTCAACTTCGAAAAGGTGCAGCTGGAGGCTTTTATCGGGACAACCCTGCCGACATCGGATTCCGCGATCGGTTACTTCCGCAGCGGGGTCTTCGTCCACGCCGGCACGGAGAAGGTGGAGTTTCTGGCTGAGTTGGGCATGCCCCGCTGGCGGCCGCTGGACGATACCTTCAGTCTGGATCTGTTCTACCTGCTGATAGAGCAGCGGCTGCACCTGGGAAATATCTCCATCGTGCCGACCTTCTTCTGGCGCCCGGGATATTACCAACAGGCAGCGATCGTTCCCGCCCAAGAGGCCATGGACATCAACGTGGATGTGCAGTTCCACGGCAAGGAGGAATCCCTGGTAAGCGGCGGCATCGAGGGGAACTTCGTCTATCAGACCGCCCCTTCCACTTCAACCACCGGAAAAGCAATTCCCTACATTCAGCTTTCCACGCCGGGAGTCGTGTACAAGGCTCAGTTGAACACAAAGGTCTGGCCTTTCGACCTCTCCGATCTATCGGACACCTTCGAGTTATTTCTCTCGATCCAGGCGGCTTTCTAGCTTTTGAGCTTCTATTAGCAGCGGGTAGAGGCTAACCGACCGGCTCGCTGACCGCCGACTGCTCTGACTCTATAAAAAGAGGGCTGCCCGCGGGGGACAGCCCTCTCTTATTATTCAAACTCCAGGATACTTCGCCTTTGTGCTCGCGCACTCCGGCGTCTTCTCCACCGGCGGTGCTGCCGCTACCGTGCTGCCCGCCGCCAGCTCTGTCTGGGCGGTTTGAGTGCCGCGCTCTACGCCAGGCAACTCGGAAGGATTATTCTTCCTCCTTGTGCATCTTCTCTTTTTCCAGAGAGCGCAGTACCTGCAGGTCTCCCACCCTTCTCAGCTCGGCGCGCTTGCGCGCTTCGTAGCGTTCGGTCAGGATTCCCCAGATAGCCTCGTCGTTGACGTCGCGCTGCGTATCCAGCAGAGCCAGGTCGTAGGTGATCTCTATGTCCTTCATGTAGGTGACGATATCTCCACCTTCCTGCATCGAGTCCCTGTAGATGATCAAACCGATCAGCTTTACGAAAGGCTCGCTCTTGGGATAGAGCGGAAACTTGTGGATCTCCCGGTTGCGGACCTCGCTGATGTAGTTCGGATTGTTCCACACCAGCTTGCGCCAGCCGTCGAACTGCAGGTGATCCAGGTAGATGGTCATCTCCTTCTCATCCTGGTCCTTGAGGATGACGCCGAAACCGTTGGGGAAGTTGGATCCGTACACTGTGGCTTCAACGGATTTCAGCACTCCCACGTTTTTCACCACACCGTAGCCGTCGAACTTGGTCCCCTCATCCCCTTCGACCTCCACGAGGGTGTCCCCCTGAAGCTGGGTGGCCACCTGATAGGCGGGAATCTCGAAGGGCGGTGTGATCAGAGCGTAGGAGTTGAAATTGGGCAGCGGGAAGTGCACCCGAACACCCATGACGGTCTTTCCCGCCATCTCCTCGCCGTCGAAAGGCTTGGCTGTATCTTTCAGCGTTGCTTCCCTGGTATAGGACAAAGCCTGGTTGGAGACGGTCCTGGCCGAGGAGGCCAGCTGTACGTACCAGTTCTCGATGGCAAGAGAGGTTTTCATCCTCTTCCTGATCTCCTCGTCATAACTGGCGCCGGCGACCTCGCCGAAGTCGATCATGGTCGCTTCATGCTCGTTGGGCTCCTCTGTAGCCCCTACGGTCACATCCGGAATTAGTTCAGAAAAATCGATCAGTACGGACCGATCGGCGAATCCGACACCCGCCACAAGAAGGGCAATTCCCAAAATAATGCACAGCTTTTTCATGCAATGCTCCTTTCCTCTCCTTGTTAACCTAAAGTATACGGCACTCAAAACCGAAGTCAATCGGTTTTCCCTTTTTATTATATCTGATCCGAAGTTTATAAACTTAACCGTTTATTTTTTGTTATTTCAACAATTTTTTCTCGAAGACGAATCCATCGGCATGCTGCTGCCCCGGGATCTGTCCTTCCACAAGCAGATAGAGATCGCGGACCTTGGGGAAGTTGTACAAAACACCGTTGGCGATCGCCTGAAGACTCTGATCGAAGCTGAGGGAAGCATCCGGCTGAAGCTCGATAATCTCCCTGGAAAGGCTCACGTACACCTCTCCGTCCCGGGTGATCACAGAACGCAGGCGCACCTCTCTGGGGACGATGCGGGTCAGAAGCGGATCGGAAGGCCCCAGGATCAGCTCCTGCACGTACAGCTCGATTTGGGAAGCCAATCCGCTGCGCAGCGGGAGAAAGCGTCTCTCCCCCACGAGCTTGCCCGTGGTGCTTTCAGGGAAGAAAAGCACCCGTGGGTACCAGGGATTGGTGACAATATAGAGGGTCAGTGACAGCACCAGGAGGAACAGGAACAGGATACCGAAAGGGAAGCGTAGACTGTTTCTGTCCAGGCTCAAGGCGGAACGCACCCCTTTAACCCGGCTCGCTTCGCCGGCGGGTTTCACGTCACTCCCAAGATTCATGCTTTTTTCTCTGTTCACTCGCTTTTCTCTGTTCGCCCTGTTCACTCGGTGAATCCTTTGGTGCTCTCGAAGTTCGCAACAAAACTGCGGATGCCAGTATATATTCCCAAAACGAGTTTCTGCAAGTACGCCGGATCGGCCAGCATTTTAGCTTCCTCTCTGTTGGTGATGTAGCCCAGTTCGATCAGGATCGAGGGCATCTTGGCCTTGCGTACCACGAACCAGGATTCCTCCCGGATTCCCCGGTTGTCGGTGACATCCCCCACGACGCCGTCAAATCCGTCCAGTACAGCCTTGGCCAGGGTAACGCTCTCGATCGAGTACTCCTCTTCCAACAGCACGTTGAGGATAGGAGCTATAGGCCGGGTCTCTTCATCCAGCTCCTCCGTATCGATGAGGGTCCGCCGATAGTCTCCGGGAAGCACCCACACCTCGTAGCCCTTGGCATCCTTGTTGAATGCCGCGTTGGCGTGGATGGAGACGAAGATGATCGCCTCGTTTTCACCCACGCTCACATTGTTGGCAATCTCGGTGCGCTCCTCGAGCTTCAGGTAGCGGTCATCATCCCGGGTGAGCATGATCTGCTTGTCCGGATACTCATTCTGCAGCAGAAGATAGAGCTTCTTCGAGACATCCAGCACCACGTCCTTCTCCAGCAGGCGCAGCTCCCCCGCCTTGTCCTGGTGGTAGCCGATCGCACCGGAGTCTTTGCCGCCGTGGCCCGGATCGATGAGGATGGCCGCCACCCTGGGAAGCAGCCGCCGCAGTGAGCGCAGCTCGAAGTAACGATTCAGCGCTTCCAGGGTTTCGGCTGGGAACAGCAGGTCCCCCCGGGAGCGATCCACGCCTCCGGTTCGAATCTTCTCCCGGTAGTTGACAACCATCCAGGGGGAACCGACAGAAAAGATGATGCGGTCACCCCGATCGCCCAGCCCTTCCCCGCTCAGGTCGAGGTATCCGGTCTCTGTTTCCGGGTTCCACTGAAGCGTTGCTTTGAACTGATCAAGAACGCCCTGTAGCGGCGTGGACTCCGCGGCCAGCCCGGATGCCAGCAGCAGAGCCGCGAGCCACAGGATCGATCTTCTTATCCTCATGCCAACCAATTCCTCACTATGTATTTCGGTTTGCCTGCCGGCGCGCATAAGGAGTCAATCACGTATACTCCAGCCTGTACCCCTCCCTTGATCAGCGCGTTCCAGAACACCCGTCCCAGGGTGAAGGGAGTGCGGCCTTCGGGGCCGTTGCCCGGGGTACCGATCCCGGCCGGCTTGACCCCGCTGATCTCCAGAACGCGCCGGAAGGCCTGGGCCGGCTTCCAGCCGTGCCAATCCCGTACCGTCTCCATCTCCGCCCCGGGCAGGTCCAGGATCCGCAGATCTTCGGCCTTGCCGCTGAACCGGGCCGGATCTCCGATCCACGGCGGCAGCTGCTCCAGGCGCCGCCTGGTCGATGGGGATAGGTCGGGAAATGCGGAGAATCCGCTGCGCTCTTTACCAGTGAGGTAGGCATCGGTTCTGTGATCTGCCGGTTCCAGGCGGACGAGCACGTAGCGCAGCGCCCTTTCCGCCGCTTCCACCGCCTCGGTTCGGCCGGGCGCCCTGGAGATCAGGTTGCCGCACTTGCCCATGTTGTTGATCGGCAGCTCGACCCGCTGGCCGGCGCTCATGCGCAGGAACAGCTCTTCGATGCCCGGGACAGCCCTGGCCTGATCGAGCCCTTCCAGGGTTCTCACGACGCCGGGGATGGATATGAAAGCCCGCTCCGCGGATACCCAGTTCCGGCGCGGCGCGAGATCACCGGGAGGCAGACCCACGGCAATGTTCAACGCCGCAGCCGTAACCTCCACACCGGAGGAGAAGGGGTAGGTCCACCCGGACATGTAGCCGCCGGAAAGCCGGGCCGCTATCTCCCCCACTACCGCGCCTTTCGCGGTGACCTTGATATCTCCCTTGGCCGCACCCTGATCGATCCCCAGAGCCCGTATACCCCGCTTGAACACCTCCTCCGCCTCCCGGAGGGTCTGCGCATCCAGAAGGCTCGGCATGGTATGCCCCATCTCGACGAAGTAAGGAGGAAAGCAGATGTGCCGGTCCGCCACACCGCAGATCGTGATTCGGTCGTTGTAGATGAGCGCATCCAGGCTGAGCTCCGGTCCTTCCAGATACTCCTCCACGATCGCCTGTCCGCTGGCAGACTGCTCCAGAGCGATATCCAGAGCGCTCCGCAGCTGCGGTTCGTCATCCACCCGGCGCACACCCCGAGCCCCCATGTTGTCGACTGGTTTCACAACCAGGGGAAACGAAAATTCCCGGGACAGCGGCGCGATCGACACTTTGGCCGCCGACCCCGCAGCGCCGGCCTTCACGGTGAAAAAAGGCGGGCTGGGCACCTTCTGTGCCCGGAATACGGCGCGCATCTGCGCCTTGTCCGTGGCCGCTGAAGCAGCCCGGTAGGGGATCCCGGGAAGCCCGACGCGTTCGGCTACCCAGGCAACCGTGGTGGAGAAATCGGTCCCCGCGGTGAACACCCCGTCCAGGTCCCCTTCCTGCCGAAGGGTACGGGCCAGTCGGGTCACCGCTTCCCGGTCCCGCAGGTCCACCCGTTCACAGCGGTCGGCCAGCTCTTCGATATCCCGGCTGATTCCCGCTGCGGCCACGACCACTGCCCAGCCTTTTTGTTTTGCCAGACGCACCGCGGGCAGCTGCATCACCCCTCCTCCGAGGATCAGGACCCTCATCCCAGATCCCTCTGCTTCACCGCGTAGGCTTCAAAGGTGTCTCCCAGGTGCAGCAGCCGACTGAGAGCGGAAAACCCCGAGGCGATCGCCGAATCGGGGGACAGCCGGCCGGGCCAGGGAAAGCGTTCGCCGTGATGACCGGTCACCACGACCCTGCGCAGCCGGAAGCCGTAGCACTCGAGAATCCCGGCTGTGCGGCGGGGAGACCAAATCGTGTAGTGGTCCTGCGGGCTGTCCTTCAAAAAGCGGGTTCTGTTTTTTCGCCCGGATATGCCCGCCGAGTTGGGCGTGGAGAAGGCGAAGACGCCCCCTCTGCGCAGAAGCGAGTTGACCCGGCGGAGCACCGCCCCGGCATCCGGGAAATGCTCGATCACGTACCACATGGTGATGACGTCGAATCCCATCTCCGCCCCCTCGATCTCCCGCAATCCGCCCTCCTCTGTAAAATCCCCAACCCCGCAGGGGATGCCCAGCTGGTCGCGCACGTGGCGTGCAGCTTCCCGGGCCACGTCCAACCCATGGGCTTGAAAGCCCCGCTCGGCGGCGGCCTGCAGAAAAGGCCCGTACGCACAGCCGACGTCCAGCAGCCTCAGGCCCGGGGACGGCGAAGCCGAATGAGCGGCCGAAGCAGGTGACCCGGAGGACAACGCAGGGGTGATGCTGCGGATCCGCGTCAATCGGGCGGCGGCGGCCTTCTTTATGCTCTGAAAATCCTCCAGGTAGGTCTTGCCGTACTGCTCCCGATATCTGGAGAAGAAGTATCCCTCATCGTAGCGAACCTCTGCCTGGCCGAAGCCGATCAGGTAGATCATGCCGCAATCCCGGCAGGCGAAGTAGGAGCGGCGCCCGAAGCGGGCCAGAGCCGGATCGGAGGCATGTCCGCATGTCGGGCAGCGGGCCTTCCCGGAGGGATGGAGCCTCTCCGGGAGCTCCTCCGGCTGAGGGGAACCGGAGAAGGTTTGCGGCGGGTAGCGCGACAGCAGTTGCTGGAAGACCCGTGGAACGGCAAGCAGCTGTCTGAGCTTCCGGGCCGCAGGCCGGCGGACCCCGATCTGAGGGATGCCTGCCGCCCGGCTGAGGCGGCGGTGGTACTGCGAAGGATTGAGGTTAATCACCGGGACTCCGGCTGCCAGCGCCTCATAGGTCGTCAGGCCGAAAGAGCAGAACAGCAGATCGTAGCCGCCCAGCAGGGACTTCAGGTCAGCTGGGTTGCGGAGCACGGTGATGCCCTGAGGCCACTGCCGCGGCCGGAAATACGGTCCCTGGACCAGGGTGATCTGCCGGGGCCGGAAAAACCGGCGGCGGATCAGCAGATCGAGGAGCCGGCTGCTGAGACCCGCCGGATCTTCGCCGCCGAAGCTGATCAGCACTTTCTCGAAAGGCACGCGGACAAGAGGCTGGAGCCCCCCGGGTTGGCCCCCGGCTGAGCGGCTTTGCCCCGACCTGCCGTCATCCTGGAGCTGTTCCCGGCGAACCGGGAGGTCCAGGAGGCTGGGGGCGGTCAGATTGGCTTTTTGCCGCCGGCGGCAGGCAGGAAGGGTGTCGATCAGATAGCTGCAGAACCGCCGGGCAGGGCCCCCCTCGTCCAGCCCCACAACGGGAACCGGCTGGAACCTGCGAACCTGCCCTGCATCTGAACTGCGTCTGTCCAGGATCACCAGGTCCCACGGCTCGTCCGGATCGTAGCGCTCCAGGACCCTGCAGGCCGAGGGATCCAGTCCCAGTGGCTCCAGCAGCGCCTTTGCGGCTGCAGGGGCGGGCCGCTGAGAGGAATCGGGGTGTGGAGAGACAGATCCGGGGTGCGCCCGGCTGCAACCGAGGGCGTCCTCCAAACCCTCGAGAAGAACGGCGCTGTCCGTGCCGAAGATCTGCACCAGCCTCAGAGAGCGCCTGAGGTGGCCGCTGCCCATCGAAGCGCGGATCGTCGGTACCAGGAGAACCTTCAAGGGGCCGCTCTCAGGGTGTGCCGCCGGAGCCACCCTATCACTTCCTCGATTTCAATGGGTCGGCCGCCGTACAGATCGGCGAACAGCTCCTGCAGCAAAGCGTAGTCCTCCTCGGTGTCCAGGGTGAGTCGGGCCCGGGGGTAGGCCCACTTTTCCGGGCAGGGGATCTCACCTACCCGGAACTCCCGGGCATGGCGGTACAGGTAGGTGGTGATGTGCTCCCGCTCGAAGGGATCCTCAGCCTGCTCGTGGGCCTTCAGCAGCGCCCGGGTTTCCACAATCTCGACCCCCGTACCCAGCGGGTTTTCGAGGAAGTGGCTCAGATCGTAGTCCTCCCTGTGATGGATGTCCAGCAGAGCCTCCGCGGCCCGGGCCGAGACCAGGGGGTTGTCCCCGGTTGCCCGGATGATCCTCCGCAGGTCGTAGTTCTGCGCAGCCAGGGCGTAGCGGGCCAGAACATCCTCCTCCGGACCTACGAACACGGAGAAACCCTCCGGCTCGGCCAGGGGCGCCAGGGAGTCGACGCTGCGGGAGTCGGTCAGCAGGGCGTACTTTTGCACGCGGATCTGCTTCAATGCCCGCAGCACATGGGTCAGCACGGCGAGCCCCGCCAGAGGCAGCAGGGCTTTACGGGGAAGTCTGTGGGAGTGCAGGCGGACCTGCAGCAGCACTCCCGTTCCTACTCGGGAATCTCCCAGTGGTTGACCAGACTCTGGACGTCGCTCTTGAATCGGTAACGGTTCTGATGAACCCACATCTGCACCTCGCGAAATTCGTTTCTCGCCTCCAGCCAGCCGGAATCGGAACGCAGGCAGTAGGCGAAGCGCTTCGATGAGGGCAGGACCCCCATCTCGCCGTTGAAACGGACAGCCATATTCTTCAGAAAAAAGAGCTTGTAGCTCACGTCGGCACTGCTGTCCTCCGTCTCAGTTTCCCCCTCGTAACGCAGGACCATATCCCGCCGGCAGAGGATGCGCTCGCCCCAAAGCAAAGAGCGTAGCCCGAAGTCGAGTTTCTGCCAGTACGGATTGCTCATCCACGGATCGTAGCCGCCGCTTAAGTAGAATCGATTCCGGTGATAGATCCCGCAGTAATCGAAGGGAAACAGGCTGGGCATTCCCTCCTCAACCGGTTTCCTGGGCACCACCTTGAGCCTGCCCTTGATCAGGGCCGGGACCTGGATGCAGGGCAGCACCTGATCCGCGCAGCTCATCAGACGGGGCACGGTACAGAGGATCTGCTTCTCTTCGATCTGATTCAGGAACGAGTCCCACTCCCCGGGCTGCCCCGCTTCCAGCCCCATGTCGCTCCACATCACGAATACCAGCCGGGTACGGGCTTCCTCGATTCCGATGTTGATTCGCTCCCCGACGGTAGCATCTTCTTGGAGAAGAAGAAAACGGATCTCCGGAAACTCACGGGAAAGGGTTTCGATGTCGTGGGAGACGCGGGGACCTTCGACGCAGTGTATCTCTCCGATCCCCGTCTCCTGCAGCTGGCGGAGCTTTTCCTGCCGGTAGAAGCGGCTGCCCCGGTTCAGCAGGAGCACGGCCAGGGGGGCTCGAGATTTTCGGATTCTGTCGACCTTGGAACCGCCGATTACGGTGTAGGGAACCTTCCGTTTCTTAAAAATTGAAGCTGTAGTACTCATCGCAGTTCTTGCAGAGATCGGGATAGCGCTCCTGCAGATGATCCCGGTAGAAGGGTTCTCCCGCGTTCCAGATCTCCTCCAGACTCTGCTCCAGAATATTTCCCAGTGTGTGCCGGCACTGCAGGTCCTCCCGGCACAGGCTCACCCTCCCGTCCAGCAGTACGTTCACATCCCGTTTGAGATGCCAGCAGGGAAAGCGCTTGAGAGGCGAGAGATCTGTGACCCGGCGATCGGGCAAAAATCCGCAGAAGGGGTCGTATTTCTGTACGATCACGTTGCCGGTCTGATTCTTCCAATACCTGTAGAAATCCTCCAACTGCTCCTCGTTTTCGTTCATCCTCACCGCTTGCGGATAGACGTGTCCGGGAAACAGGGACTGAAGTGTCTGCACGGTCCTGTGGGCTTCCTCGAAACCCTCCCCCCGCAGTCGGGAGTACTCCTGGGGATCCCGGCTGTCCAGGGACACGACCCAGTCCAGTCCGGAATGCTTTTTCCCGGCAATCCCGGCGAACACCCCCTCCGGCCAGCCGATCCCCGATGTCTCCACGATCAGGCGGAAGTCCCTCTCCAGAACCGCCGCCGCCAGATCGGCGAACTCTCCGTGATAGGCCGGCTCACCCCAGAGGGAAACGCTTACGGTGGCCTCCGCGCAGAACGAGCTGATCTGTTCGAGAATCCGGGTAAAATACTTCAACTCCATCTGCCCCTGCTTGCCGGTTTGCTCGATGCCGAAACGCGGGTAGGGGCAGTAAGAGCACAGCTGGGGACAGCCTTCAACAATCTGGACGGAAAAAAAGGAGGGCAGCGTTCGCAGGATCTCCGGCTGTTTCTCCAGGATCCCGCAGACCGCCTCGGCGTCCCGCGCCCCGGCGGCCACCACCCGCTGCAGGAGCAGCAGGTTGCGCTTGCTGTCTGCACACAGCTCGGCCCGGAGCATGCGCAGATCCACCGGAGACAGCTCGGTTTCTATGTCGAAGGCGTTGATGTCCTTCTTGATCAGCTCGAACAGGGCGCCTCTGTCCCGCGCGCTGATGGGCTGCTCCCCCGCTGCCGGCTGAAATTTGTCCGCCAGCGCCAGGAGGGGGGCCAGCACGCTGGGTTTGAGGATCTCCGGACTGAGGCCGTAGGGGTAGCCGTCTGCGAAGGTGTAATCGGCGTAGTACGTGAGGTGGTTGTCCAGCATCCTGGCGCTCAAGGAAGAATCCAGGAGCGGACAGTCGGCGAAGAAGTAGAAAAGATTGTCGTACTCCCCCTCGGAAAGCGCCTTCTGAAGGGTGCGGAGCAGATCGGCGGCACCCTTTGCCTTCACTTGACGGACTTCGAATCCCGTATCGGAAGCCCCGATATGACCGCCTTCGGGCAGCAGAAGAAGGCAGCGCTCCGCACCGGGAAGCCGGGAGGCGTACTCGCGGACACGCTGGAGGCTGTTCTGCTGACCCGCGACGGGCTGCTGGGCGTATTCATTCAGGGCCAGGGCATTGGCCACGGCTAGGTTCTTCATGTCTTTAAGGAAATTATCGACATTTCAAAAACTTTTTCAATTGCCAATCCCGACGGAAAACGGTACCCTCACAGCGTGGAAGCTGAAGACAACCAACAGGAGCATTTCTACTCGGTTACCCGGATCACCTCCCTGATCCGGGACCTGCTGGAGGGGGAGTTTTTCGGTATTACCGTAGAGGGAGAGATCTCCAACTTCCGTCCCTCCAGCACCGGACATCTTTACTTCAGCCTGAAAGACGAGCAGTCGGTTCTTTCCGCAGTCATGTTCAAAAACCGCATCTTCGGGCTGAACTTCAAACCAGCCGACGGGATGGTGGTCCGGGCCAAGGGGAACATCTCCGTGTACGCGAAACGGGGCACCTACCAGCTTATCTGCGAGTCCCTGCAGAAAGCCGGAGAGGGGGAGCTGCTGGCCCTGCTGGAGAAACTAAAGGCCAAGCTGGCCGCAGCGGGGCTGTTCGACAAGGAGCGCAAGAAGCCCCTGCCCCTGTTTCCCGCAAGGGTGGCGGTGGTCACCTCTCCCACCGGAGCGGCCATCCGGGACATCCTGCGGGTACTGAAGCGCAGAAACGCGGGACTCAACCTGGTCATCCTCCCCTCCCCGGTTCAGGGGGAAGGTGCGGCCGAGATCATCGCCCGCCAGATCCGCCGGGCCAACCAGTTCGGCATGGGGGATGTGCTGATCGTCACCCGGGGCGGGGGTTCTCTGGAGGACCTGCTTCCCTTCTACGAGGAGGTGGTGGTCGAAGCCATTGCGGAATCCCGGATCCCGGTGATCTCCGCGGTGGGCCATGAGATCGACACCACCCTGAGCGATCTGGCCGCCGACCTGAGGGCCCCGACCCCTTCGGCGGCTGCTGAGATGGTCTCCGCATCCAGGCTGGAACTGGCCGACCGGCTGATCACCCTGCAACACGGCATGACCGAGGCTCTGCAGTCCCGGGTTGAACGGATCCGCCTGCTGCTGTCTCAGTTCACCCCGGAGAACCTGGTTCGCAACTTCCAGATCTACGTGCAGCCCTACGCACTGCAGGTTGATGAAGCTCGGGACCAGCTGATCCTGGCCATGGAGCGGCTGCTGGTGCCCTGCCGGCACCGCCTGGACCTGCTCTCCCAGTCCGTCATTACCAACTCCCCCGTCGCTATACTGGAGCGTGGCTACGCCGTGGTCAGCAGCGAACGGACCGGCCAGGTCCTGCTGTCCAGCCGGCAGATCAACACCGCCGACACGGTGAAGATACGACTGCATAAGGGAAGGCTCCGGGCCGAAGTCAAGGAGAAAGAAGAATGAAGAGTTTTGAAGAGCGCCTCAGCCGTTTGGAGAGCCTGAGTGAGAAACTGCGGGAGGGCAAGATCCCTCTGGAAGAGGCGGTATCCATATTCGAAGAGGGCATGAAGCTGGCCAAGGATCTGGAAAAAGAGCTGGCTAAAATCGAGCGGAAGGTCGAAATCCTGGTCAACGAGCCTGCAAAAAAAGGCGACACCGGCACCGAAGCGGAACCGGTCCTGGAGTTGTTTCCCGAGGAGGAGGATTCCGAGGAGTGACGGTTCACGGCGGATCGCCGGATCAGGGAAAATCCTCAGGCAGCAGTACGCGGTCCCCAACCTCGGCCCCCAGCTCGCTCAGAACCCCGGCGGGGAGCTCCAGCCCGTAGCGCACCGCCCTCTCCGATATAACGCTTTTCAATGACAGGGGTTTCAACTGCTCGATCTGCACGATCTGGCCGTCTTTGGACAGATAGGCGAGTGTCAGTGGGATGGTGGTATTCTTCATCCAGAAGGCCAGGTGCTGATCCGTTTCGTAGACGAAGATCATCCCCTCCCTCTCCCCGATGGACTTGCGGTTCATCAGTCCTTCCCGTTTCTGCTCGTCCGTGCGGGCCACCTCGATGCGGAAGCTCTCGCCCCCGATCTCCACCTCGATCCGCTCTTCCAAGCCGCTGCTGCAGGACAGGACCGTATTGATGCTTAGGAGAATCCCCAGAATGGGGATACACATTTTTTTCGTCACTCTGTTTTCAACCACTAAAACTGCTTGAGGAAGTTGTCCTTGGAAATCTCCCACATGTCCTGCTGAACCTGGCCCTCCTCCTTCAAGGCCTCGAAAACCGCGCTGTCAATGTACTTGACGTTCAGGGGACGTTCAAGGGACATGCGCAGCCGCTCGAACTGCCAGACCGCCTCGGTGGGATCCAAACGGGTCGGCGGCCCGTACTTTTGAGAAAGGGTGGAATAGAGGGTGTAGTAATCCAGGCGATCCGGGTCCATTGAGAGGATGATGATGTACAGACTATCCTCATCAAACTGGAAGTAGGCCCTCCGGATGAAGGAGCTGCCCGAGGTTTCGATCAGGGTTTGGGGAGGGAGGGGCAGGAAGCTGATGTCCGGGTCCCCTCGATAGTCGAACAGGGGATCTTCGATCAACAGCTGTTTGACCTCTTCAAGCTCCATACCCAGCTGGATCGAGCGGAACCCCCAGGGCGGCTGGACAGCCTCCGGCCCGAGAACGGGCCGGTAGGCGGGTGTTCCGGGGACAGGCTCCCCCGCCCCGCCCTCCGCAACGCTCTCCTGGGCGCCGCCCAGGGAGGCGGCAAGCAGGAATACGATCAGAAGTATGGGAAAAACCTTGCGCTTTTGGGTGCTCATCTGCGCGTTCCTCCTATTTCGAAAGGGCAATGCTCAGGGCCGTGGTGAGCTTGAGGATGTCCTGATTGCCCTGGCGAAGACGATGGCAGAGCACCTCGGCGATCTTGCGCACAAACTTGTATCCCAAGGCGCTGTTCTGCTGGGTAAGCCGCTCGAAATCCTCCCGCTTGATCTCATAGAGCAGGCAGTCGGTGGCGGCGGTCAGGGTGGCGCTGCGCACGTCGTTTTCGAAAATCGCCATGTCGCCGAAGAAAGAAACGTAGCGGGCATCAAGGCGGACCATGGACTTCTCCGCCTGGCCGAAGCCCCGTTTACCGGTCTTCAGGGTCAGGTTCTTGGTCACCATGACCTGGCCTTCGCCGAACAGATACATCGAATCCC